>JBBSSJ010000104.1:0-14732 GCA_038242095.1 Cytophagales bacterium | reverse complement strand
ATTGCCAAAGACTTAGATGAAAACTCTTCGAAGTTTTACAACATCCTGAGCGGCAGAGCCAAGCCATCGTACGATACCATCATCGGTATTTTGAACCACTACCCGCAGGTACGAGCCGACTTTTTGCTACGGGGCGAAGAGCCTATTTTGGCTGAGGGAAATTATTCTAACGCCTACCTCAGCCCGGACGAAACCGCCTATGTCGACGTACCCTTCGTGCCGGTAAAATTCCACGCGAGCTTTGTGGAGAGTTTCGCCGAAGGATTCCGCTTTGAGGATCTGGATTCCTGCCGGGTAAGCAAGGATCTGGTGGCTAACCTGAAAGAGCCGGTGGTGCTGGAAGTGTCGGGAAACAGTATGAGCCCGCAATTGGTCCACGGGGCCAAAATCCTGGCCGTGCCCATCGACGCGGGCGACTGGATCTACCAATCGGGTGGCGTCTTTGCGGTTATTTATCGCGATTTTTTCGTTGTGAAGCGCATTCGCGAGAACGACTTGCTCACCAAACACTACCTCACCCTGCACTCCGACAACCCGATGGGCGGCAGCGTTACGGTGCCCTCCAACGAGCTCCGGGGCATTTGGCGGGTAGCCAACATCGTCAGCGCGCCGGTTGAATAGGACGACGCTTTTTTTCCTAACTTTGGTTTTTGGAAAAAGCAGTAGGCTGTAAGCTTTAGGCAGTAGGCTTTTCTTTGGCCTTGCCTACGGTTTACAGCCTTTTGCCTTCAGCGGTCTCGATTACCGCACTTTTTACCATCGAAGATTAGGAAACTACTATGATTGATTATTTATCGACCCTGAATGAGCCCCAGCGCCAGGCCGTCCTGCACGGCGAGGGGCCGCTCATGATTATTGCCGGGGCGGGTTCGGGCAAAACGCGCGTACTGACGTATCGGATTGCCCATTTGATCGAAAACGGCGTCGACCCATTCCGCATTCTCTCCCTTACTTTTACCAATAAAGCCGCTGCCGAGATGCGCCACCGCATCGAGACGACCATCGGCACCGAGGCCCGTAACATTTGGATGGGTACCTTCCACTCAGTGTTTGCCAAAATACTGCGGATCGAAGCCAAGTACCTGGGCTACACCAGCAATTTCTCAATCTACGACACCGACGATTCCAAATCGCTGCTGCGTAGTATTATCAGGGAATTTAATCTCGATGACAAGACATACAAAGCCAACGCCGTTTTCAACCGCATTTCGGGCGCTAAAAACCGCTTGGTTTCGGCGGATGATTATCTGGCCAATTCCATTCTTCAGGCCGATGATAAGGCCGCGCGGATGCCCGATATAGGGCGACTTTATAAAGCGTACACGGTGCGTTGCTTCCAGGCTAACGCCATGGATTTCGATGATCTGTTGTACAATACCAATGTGCTTTTCCGCGATTTTCCCGAAGTACTTCATAAGTACCAGCATAAGTTTCGGTACGTAATGGTCGATGAGTTTCAGGATACCAACGTGTCTCAATACCTCATTACCCGCAAGCTTTCGGCGGTACACCAGAACATTTGCGTGGTTGGCGACGACGCCCAGAGCATCTATGCTTTTCGGGGGGCTAACATCGAGAACATACTGAATTTCGAGAAGGATTTTCCCGCCGTCCGCACCATCAAGCTGGAACAGAATTACCGCTCTACGCAAACGATCGTCAATACGGCCAACTCGGTCATTGCCCGAAATAAGGCACAACTCCGTAAAGAGGTATTTACCGAAAACGAGGAAGGCGGGTTGATCGAAGTCATCAAGGCGCAATCCGACAATGAAGAAGGGCGACTGATTGCCACGTCTATTTTTGAGGAAAAAATGCAGGGCGGGCTGCGCAACAACGACTTCGCCATCCTGTACCGGACCAACGCCCAGTCGCGCTCGTTCGAGGAGGCCCTGCGGCGGCTCGGCGTGAAGTACCGCATCGTGGGTGGACTGTCTTTTTACCAAAGGAAAGAAATCAAGGATTTGCTGAGCTACCTGCGTTTCATCGTGAATCAGCAGGATGAGGAAGCCTTCAAACGCATCATCAATCTGCCCAAGCGCGGCATCGGCGACACGACAATTGCCAAGATCACGGTGTCAGCGGCCGAGAACGGCGTGGCGATTTGGGACGTGGTGGGCAATATCCACCAATACGTGAGCGGCCGGGCTACGGTACCGATCGACAAGTTCGCCTATCTCATCAAGAGTTTCATGCTCATGATCGATCAGGGCAAAGACGCCTTCGAGGTGGCAACGCACGTAGCCAAGACCTCGGGTATCCTGCGGGAATTATACGAAGATAAAACCGTCGAGGGTCTTTCGCGCTACGAAAACGTGCAGGAATTGCTCAACGCCATCAAGGAGTTCGTGGATAATCCTGAAAACGAAGACAAAACGCTTGGTACGTTTCTGCAATCGGTGGCGCTGCTGACCAACGCCGACGAGCCCGACGAGGACGGCGATAACGACCGCATTACGCTGATGACAATCCACTCGGCCAAGGGGCTGGAGTTCAAGCATGTGTACGTCGTGGGAATGGAGGAAGATCTTTTTCCCAGCCAGATGATGCTCGAAAGTCGGCAGGACTTGGAAGAGGAGCGGCGGCTTTTTTACGTGGCCATCACCCGTGCCGAAACCAAGCTGACCTTTTCTTACGCCGAAAGCCGCTACCAGTGGGGCCGTCTGAAAATGTGCGAGCCCAGCCGTTTCCTGCTCGAGGTGGATCAGCGGTACCTCAACACCACCAAAGCTACCCGTGAGATGGCTACCCGCGAAACCCAGCCGAGTCCGATGGGTTTCTTGAAAAACATGACCCAACGCACGGCACCTTCTCGCGCGCCCGTCGCCACGCATCAGCCCTCCGATGGCTTTGCGCCCAGCGATACCTCCGGCCTGATAGAGGGCCAGAAAGTCGAACACCCAAAGTTTGGATTCGGCGTGGTGAGCAAGATGGACATCAACGGCACCGACCGTAAGGCTACTGTCAAGTTCGATGGCATCGGCGATAAAACCCTGCTCCTGAGTTTCGCCAAACTCCGTATTGTGGAATAATTTTTTAATACGATACGTAGATCAACCGAACCTCGGTCTTTCCTAAAAAAACTTTAAATAATGATAAAGGAGATTATAATTGGTCTCACAATTCATAAACCATATCTCATAATTCTAAAAATATGCTCATGTTAAGTGAAGAGGACCTCAAACAGGTCGACGAACGCGGTACAGAACCCGCATTGGTAGAAGAACAAATCGAATATTTCGTGAACGGTTTTCCGTTCCTTCACTTAGCCAAGGCCGCTACGGTTGGCGATGGCATCATCCGACTCTCTCAAGACAAGATTGATGAGGGAGTTAGGCTGTTCGACCTGCAAGTCGATGAAGATGACCTCAGCCTGCTCAAATTCGTCCCAGCTTCCGGCGCGGCTACCCGCATGTTCAAGTCTTTGTTTTCTTTTCTGGAAGAGGGAAAATCGGATAAATCGGTGGAGGAATTTTTCGATAATCTTGAAAAATTCGCTTTCTATAAAGATTTGAAAGAAGTCATGGCTGCTGACGGTCACGACATCGCCACGGCCGACCGTACCGCCATCGCCGATTACTTCCTAACCGAGAAGGGCCTGGGTTACGGTGATTTGCCCAAGGGTTTACTCAAATTTCACGCCTACCCCAAAGGAGCCCGCACTCCGCTCGAAGAACATCTGGTAGAAGGCGCGTTGTACGCCAACGCAAACGGCCGCGTGCAGTTGCATTTCACCGTCTCGCCTGAGCACCGCGACAAGTTTGAAAAATTGGTGGTGGAAGCCGTGCCTTTTTATGAGAGTACCTACGGGGTAAAGTACTACGTATCTTTTTCGGAGCAACAGGCCTCCACCGACACGATTGCGGTCAATATGGACAATACACCATTCCGCGAGAAGGACGGCAGCATTTTGTTCCGTCCGGCGGGCCACGGCGCGTTACTGGAAAACCTGGCGGTGCTGGAAGCCGATGTTATTTTTATTAAAAATGTGGACAACGTCGTTCCTGACCATTTAAAGGAGGAAACCGTTACTTTTAAGAAGGCGCTCGCGGGCACACTGCTCGACTACCGCGCGGCGATTTATAGCTACCTCGATCGCCTCGATGCCTCGACCGACGCCGGATTGCTGAATGATCTGGATGACTTTTTCCAAAGCGAACTTTGCGTAACCCCGCCTGACGAATACGGTTCGTGGAACGACGAAAAGAAAGCCGACTATTTCCGCAAGAAATTGGACCGCCCGCTGCGCGTTTGCGGCATGGTCAAGAATGTGGGCGAGCCCGGCGGTGGGCCCTTTTGGGCGCGTAACGCCGACGGTTCCTCATCGCTGCAAATCGTGGAATCGGCCCAGGTCGATATGGACAACGCCGAGCAGCAAGGTATATTCCAAAATGCGACGCACTTCAACCCGGTGGATTTGGTCTGCGCCATGCGCGACCGCAACGGCGACACTTACGCGTTGCGCGATTTCCGCGATCCGATGACGGGTTTCATCTCCAATAAATCCAAGGATGGCCAGGAATTGAAAGCCCAGGAACTCCCCGGCCTGTGGAACGGCGCGATGGCCGACTGGAACACGCTTTTCGTGGAAGTACCTTTAATTACCTTCAACCCTGTGAAGACGGTGAATGATTTGCTGCGGGAGCAGCATCAGTAGGGTTGAGCGCAATATCTATAAAAGAGAAGGCCGATTGGATATTTCCAATCGGCCTTCTCTTTTATAGATTATCCCATGCTACGGCTTTTTCCGCTTCATCGCCAAATCGTGCGCCGTATCGTAGTACGACCTTAGGTTGGTCCAGTCGAAGACATCCGATATATTTTCAACACGGTTGCGCTGCATAATGCGGTCGCGGCGGTTCATTTTCACAAATTTGAAAAGAATATCAGCCATTTGCTCGGCTGCTTCGGCGTAGTTCTGGGTTTTGCGATTGATCACGTAGATGCCCCGGTTCTCGTAGTCGCGCATAATCTGCATGATGTAGTCGCCGAAGCCGGAGAGGTCGCTGGTAACGGTGGGCACGCCGCGCACCACGCATTCGAGTGGCGTGTAGCCCCAGGGCTCGTAGTAGCTGGGAAACAATCCTAAGTGGCAGCCTCGCACGAACTGCCCGTAATCAAGGCCAAACAGCGGATTGGTCGAAGAGATGAAATCGGGGTGGTAGACGATCTTGACACGGTCGCGCTCGTTGTTAATGAGGTTGGATTTGCGGCAGAAGTCCGTAATGCCGTCTTCCTGTTTGAGATCGTGGGTCACGAAAGCGGGCAACTCCTCGGTCTTCCAGGATTGGATCGTGCGCCGCAACCGGAGCCGCCAATACTCGTCCACAAATTGGTTGAGGTCGGGCATTTTGTGGTCAGAACCCGAGGCAGTGGCCAGGAAGAGCTTTTCCCCTACCTGCTTCTCGATGGCCGTGGTCGTCACGTGTAACTCGTCGAGCATTGCCCGCGAGTGCAGCACGTCGGGGTTGATGGAATAGTAGGGCTGCTTGGTCACGATGAACATCACGACCGTCATATCCGAGCCCGACTGAATCAGCCGCCAGTTGAGGCGCGCCAGCGCTTCGAGCGTCAAGTCGTAGCCTTTGTTGCTGTATTCGTAGCGACCTGAGGTGAAGAAGTAGAGCGTATTATCGAGATCGAATGAATAGCTTGGAAAAAAGTGACCCAGAACAAACTCGTGGATTTTTTCCTTGTATTTGAGGTGCAAATTCTGAAATTCGTGGACGGCCTGAAACCGCATCACATTCAAGCCATTGGGCGTCACAAGATCGGGGATGCGACCCAGAAAAACCTCACACTCGCGGGCCGTCACGTCGCTGACTGTCGTGAGGACGTGGGCATTTTGGGCGGCTTCGCGCTCGAAGGCCGCCTGGGTCACGATGCCGTAGTGACGGGCCTCGTGCTCCCAATCGAAAAACGGAAGCTTGTTATAAAATCCTTCTACGTTTTGCGCCAAATAGCGGCCCAGCATGGTGGCATGGGTCGTAAACGTGATGGCGATCTTGACGTTATTGCGCCGCAGGCCGGGTAGTCCGCTGCTTGACATCCACTCGTGAAACTGCACGCCTATGTCGGCCTTCTTGGCGTTTTCAGCCGCAAATTCCGTGAGGTACACGCGCACCATTTCACCAAAAATGATCGTCTGATTGACAAGTTCTTCGGTTTCGACGGTCGGAACGCGTTGCTCTTCCCAAAGGCGGTACTTAATGTCGTCGAGCAAGTGCATCGAGCCGAATATGTCGAACAGGATGACGCGCGGCTTGCCCGTTACGAGCCAGAAACCATACTGCACTTTATAGCCCATTTCGCGCATTTTAGCCACGGTGCGACCTGCCGGGGAATCATCGAGATCATCGATGGGTTCAAATTCCGACGAAGCGCGTTGCGGGAAATAAGGTCCCAGCAGATAATAATCTTCGCCCCATTTTTCCACCATCGCGGGCACCTTCGTGCGGATAACGGTATAAATACCACCTACCTGATTGCATACTTCCCAGGCGGTTTCGAACAGAATGGACTTTTTTGTTTTTTTGAGGATCTTTTCCAAATCGGCAAATCGTTAATCAGAGTGGGGGATTGGGTTGAAAGGTACTGTTTTTCGCTAAAATCACAAATAATCCTTGCGTTTATCATATGAAAATGACCAAAAAATCGGATTTGCCCACCAAAATCTGCCTTAGCTGTGGGCGTCCTTTTACTTGGCGCAAGAAATGGGCGCGCCATTGGGGCGAGGTCAAGTACTGTAGCGATCGCTGTCGCGGGCAACGGCCCAAAACGCAGGGTGGTGGAAGCGGCTTACCGGAAGTGCGCTAAAATCCGTTACTTTGAAGCACTAAAAAAATACGAGTTATTGCAGGCGTGAAAAAAATCAGCTTTGGATTGTTCCCAGTTTTCTTCCTTTTCTTTGGTTTGAGCGCTTGCCGGGCGCAACCGGATGCCTCCGAGATCGTGCGTCCGCCCAAACGGGAGTTTCGAGCCGTGTGGGTAGCCACGGTGGACAACATCGACTGGCCCAGCCAGAAGAACCTCACGCCCGTCCGTCAGCGCCGCGAGTTTACCGACCTTTTGGAGTTTTACAAGGGCATCGGCATGAACGCCCTCTTCGTGCAGGTGCGGGCGGCGGGCGACGCCTTCTACGCCAAAAGCCGGGAACCGTGGTCGGAATGGCTGACGGGCGAGCAGGGACGCGCTCCGGTACCTTTTTACGATCCGCTGGAGTACATGGTGCGCGAGTCGCACCGCCGGGGACTGGAATTTCACGCTTGGCTCAACCTGAATCGCCTCGTACACCGTTCGTCCAGAAGTGTATCGTCCCAGAATATCAGCCGCACGCATCCGGCTTGGATTCTGAGCTACGACGGGGCCAAACTTTTTAACTTCGGCTTGCCCGAGGTGCGGGATTTCATCACCCAAATGACCGTCGACGTAGCCCGCAACTACGATGTGGACGGCATTCACTTCGACGATTATTTCTACCCCTACGCCGTAGCCGGGCAGACTTTACAGGACGAAGCTACTTTCAAGAAATACGGCCAGGACTTCAGCAATAAAAACGAATGGCGACGACACAATGTGGACCTGTTAGTCCAGCAGATTCACGACTCACTGGCAGTCGTCAAGCCCCGGCTCAAATTCGGCATCAGTCCCTTCGGTGTGTGGCGCAACCGCCGCGACGATGTCAACGGCTCCAATACCACGGGTGGGCTGAGCTCCTACGATCATCTTTTTGCCGATACCCGCAAATGGCTGGAGGAAGGCTGGATCGATTATGTAGCGCCACAGGTGTATTTCTCAGCGGGTTTCGCCAAAGTACCTTTTAAGAATCTGGTCGATTGGTGGGCCAAAAATAGCTTCGGGCGGCATTTTTACGTGGGACAGGCTGCCTACCGGGTGGGATATGAGGACAAAGACACCCACTGGCGGAACACTTCCGAGATTCCGAATCAAGTGCGGTACTTACGTCAGGAAGGAGCCGACGGCAGCATATTTTTCAGTTCGCGCTCGCTGCGCCGCAATTCGCTTGGCTTCGTGGATTCGCTGCGAAAAGAATTTTACCAATACCCGGCCCTGATCCCGACCATGCCCTGGAAGGACAAGGTACCACCTCTGAGCCCGCAAAATTTGGGCGCGACCTTGCAACCCGGCGGCGTCAGTTTGTTCTGGGAAGCGCCATCCCCCGCCGCCGACGGCGACTCGGCGACCTACTACGTCGTCTATCGTTTCGAGGAAGGCGAACGTCCGACGGCCATCGACCCGCGCCGCATCGTGGGCCAGTGTTTCGAAGGCAGAAGTCTGACGGATCGCACCGCCCGGCACGATAAAAAATACCTATATTACGTCACAGCCGTCGACCGACTTCATAACGAAGGCCGACCCGTTGGTCCCTTGCGCCTGATTATCCAGGAAAATCGCCTGCAAAGATTTGAAAGCGAGTAAAGGCGGGCGGCAATCATAATCCTCAACCTCAATGGCGCATCCCATGACGATTCCCGAACTCAAAACGGCCTACGCCGACACGATCCAATCATATATCGACGCACTTGATCGCTACACCGATGAGCAATTCGTGGCCAAACCCGAGGCATCGGAATGGTCATTGGGGCAGATGTACCAGCATCTTTACGAATCCAGTACCTACTTTTTCCTGGCGAATGTAAAGCGTTGTCTGGAAAAAAGAAAAGGTCAGAAGGGCGGTGAGATGACCGCCGACGGGCTAAACGTATATAAGTACAACAGCTTTCCTCCGATCAAAGTCAAGCGGCCCGTCGCTACCGACAGCGTTGAGCCCGTGGGTCAAAATAGGGCAATGTACAAGGTACTTTACGCAGAAATTTTGAGCGATGGTTTGACCTTTGCCGATGCCCTGGCAAACGATGACGGACAATATAAGATCCAGCATTTCAGGTTCGGCTGGCTCAACGCCGCCGAGTGGCTGCAAAGTCTGGAAATCCACGCCCGACATCATATCCGGCAGCGCAAGGCGCGGGAGGAGTGGCTGGGAATTTCGGTAGATTGAGTTATAAATATCCCCTACTCATTCCACTTCCAGCACCACATCGTCGCTCATCGGATGCGCCACGCAGGTCAGGATAAAGCCTGATTCCAGCTCGGCTTTGGAAAGTGCGTCCTCCTCGTCGAGGTGTACCTTGCCCGACACGCACTTCCCCATACAGGCCGTACACATGCCCGCCTGGCAAGAATAAGGTAAGTCGATGTCAAGGTCCAGCGCCGCTTCGAGTACCGTTTGGTGCGGTTCGACGCGAAATTTGTACTCGCTGCCTTCATAGATGACCGTTACTTCGTGTCCTTTTAAAGCGCCCTCGGCGTTGTCGTCTTCGGGAGCTTCCGAAACATCGCCGTGCGCTTTAGCGGTGGAGGCCGTCAGGTAGCTTTCTCGGTGGACGCGCTCTTCGGGGACATCCAGAATTGCCAGCGCGCGGCGGGCTTCCTCCATCATATCTTCGGGGCCACAGATGTAATAATCGGTCGCGTTACCATCTGAATTGGGCAGGTCTTCTACTATCTTTAGAATCTGAGATTTATTCAGTCGCCCCATTTCTCCTTCCCAGGTGCCTGTCGGCTGGCTAAGTGTGTACACTACCCGGAAACGCTCGCCGTACTTGGCTTGCATGGCTTCGAGTTGGGTCTTGAAAATAATGCTGTTCTCGTTCCGGTTGCCGTAGAGCAGCCGCACGTTGCTCTCAGGCTCAACCATCAGCACTGACTTAGCAATCGACATCAGTGGCGTGATCCCGCTACCCGCCCCAATCAGCGTAACGGTCCGCTTTTGGTCAGCGTCAATTTTAGGCACGAACGTACCCAGCGGCTCCATTACCTCGATAACGTCGTCAACCTTGGTCTGCTGCGTGAGCAGCTCGGAAGCAAAGCCACCTGGCAGCCGCTTTACCGTAATCGCCAGCGCGACATCAGTATAGGGTGAGCTCGACATGGAGTACGAACGGCGAATTTTAATGCCATTTTGTGGCAGCAACAGCGTCAGAAACTGGCCGGGCTGGTACTTGACCACTTCGTTGAAAGGATGCCAAAAATGAATCGTGACTGCTTCGGGAGTCTCTTGGGTGATCTCTTTTACTTTAAGAAAAAAATATTTGCTCATTGGTATGGTGTAATTCGCTTGTAAGCCACTTGGGTGACGTTCTTTGTGTAAATTTTTGCAAAAATACGACTTCGTATCGATTCCAGGTTCAACCCGGTTCAATTTATACGCCAAATCAAGGCGTAAGCTTGATAACCAGCGCGAAGTACTTGTCGGTGTATACAACAAAAAAATCGGGTACTGGTTTGAATCCCTACTGAAACCAGGCTTTTAGGATTTATTCTTTACCTTTTTCAGGAAAACCGTCCGTCGTCCGGCCAGCCAGTCGGGATCGATATCCACTACGCCAAACACGCGGTCCCACATCCGTTCATAGCAATGGGCGGCTTGAGGAAATGTCGTGGACAAAGTCAGGGCGCTTTCGTAGAAATCAAGCGGCTTACTGAGCGCGAGTTCTCGCCTAACTATAAACTGCGCCCCCAGCACAAACGGGTATTGCGCCGGGCCGGGCGACCCTAAAAGTTGCTGATAAAAAAGGCGCAAATCCAGTCGTTCTCCCGTCGTATTTTTTGACCAATCTTTGTAAAGCTGTCCATCCGACGTGTCGGTATCGATAATGTGGCCCAGCCACTTGAAGGAGGTTTCAGGCAGTTCGCCGGAAGCAAGATTGCGGAGTTGGTGGTGAAAGTTGTAAGCGTGGTCGAAGGGTTTTCCCTGACAGAAAATAGTGTAATTAGCCAACGACTCGTAGCGCGTCGTCAGATGATGCAAATAGGTATGCGCTTCACGGCCTACATTGGGTAACATCAGGTGCGGTGCTTCGGCGGGTATTTCGGCTTTCGAATAGACGGTTTTTTGGATCGTGGATGGAACGCGCCGTAGCCAGTTGAGGCTTTCGTGGTAATGCGCCACGACTAGTTCAATTGAAGGAGCGGACATCGAATCAAAATTCCAGCGTCATCGAAAAGCCCGGCAGCACGTCCTCACCCGAAAGTTCGATTGATTCTCCCGCATTAATTTCTGTGCTCCCATTTAGGTGGTAAATATGTACGGCCATTTCTTTACGGTCGATCAGCCAACCCAGGCGGCAACCGTTGGCGCGGTACTCTTCCATTTTGGCTTTCAGGTCTTTCAGGCGGTCGCTTTCGGAACGGATTTCTACGGCGAAGTCAGGGAAGGTATGCGTGAAAACCTTCTGTTCAGATTCGGGAATACTTTCCCAGCGCGCTTTGGCAATCCACGACACATCCGGCGAGCGCACCGCGCCATTGGGCAGCGTGTATCCCGAGGACGAATCGAAGGCATAACCAAGTTTGGTTTCACGATTCCATAGCCCAATCTCCAGGTACATTTCAAAATTGAAATTCCCGGTACTCATTCCCGTTGGCGACATAATGATGATATTTCCGTGTTGGTCGCGCTCCATGCGCAACTCTGAGTTGGCCTGGCAAAGATCGAAGAACATTTCTTCGTCCATACCGTCCACTGTTTTGATCAGAAAGCCGTTTTCAAGTACCATAGCGCCGTATAAATTTCTTGACAAGATAACGAAAACCAATTACTTTTTCTCGATGCCGCCCAGAATGCGGCCAATCTCGTTGGCCCTGGCCATAAACTCGCGGCTTTGGGCCACGTCCCGGCCATCGATGGCCTGCTTGAAACGTTGCAATAGGTCGATATAGTCGCCGAGTGCCTTTGAAACGTTGTCTTTGTTCTGGTCAAAAATCGGGGCCCACATGTTAGGCGAGCTCTTGGCCAGCCGCACGGTGGATGAAAACCCCGTACTCGCCATGTCGAAAATGGCCTTCTCGTCCTTTTCTTTATCCAAAACCGTTAGCCCGAGCGCAAAGGAACTGATGTGGCTCAAATGCGACACGTAAGCCAAATGCAAATCGTGCTCGGCGGGCGTCATGTAGTGGATTCTCATGCCCGCGTCGCGCAGAAAGGCTTCGACCAGCGCCAGCGAATCGGGATGACTTTTGCGGGCGTCACAAATGATGACGTTTTTGCCGGGCAGCAAGTCACGAAAAGCCGCTCCAGGACCGGAGTTCTCGGTACCCGCCATCGGGTGCGCCGCTACGAACTGCGCGCGTTTGGGATGGGCGTCGGCAATCTGACAAATCGTTTCTTTGGTCGAACCCAAATCCATGACCGTTCGTCCGGCGGGCAGTTGGTCCAAAATCGGGGGCAGCAGTTGCCGGATGCCATCCACAGGAATCGCGAGCACATTGAGTTCGGCGCGTTCCAAGGCGGTTTCAAGCGGCAGGATCTCGTCTACCAGCCCCTTGGCCAGCGCAATCTTCTGATTGACCCCCGAACGATCCACCCCCACCAAATGCAGGTTAGGGTACTTCTCCCGCAAAACCAACGCCAGCGACCCACCGAGTAAGCCGACGCCTATGATACTGATTGTCATTGTTGATGTGTTTAATCGTTTATTTGTTTAGGTCGGTCCGCCGGTGCGGTTTAGCTGTTTGAATGAACGCCCGTTGACCGTTGGCCGTTTACCCTTTCAACCCTTCACCCTTTCTCCCGTCAAACCCTTTCAACCTTCTACCCTTTCCACCGCTTCCCAAATCCGTTCCTTCGGGGTGCAGAGCGAGAGGCGGATGTAGCGCTGACCTTTGGGGCCGAAGATGAAGCCGGGGGCAATAAACACGTGCTTTTCGGTCAGTAATTGGTTGATCAGGCTTTCGGCTGATTCGGTCGATTCAGGCAGTTTTCCCCACAAAAACATACCCTCCTGCGCCGGATCCCAGGTACAGTCGAGTGCGGTGAGCAGGGCTTTGGCGGCTTCCAGACGACCTTCGTACACGGCGTTGCGTTGGGTGTGCCACTCGTCGGAATTTTGCAACGCCACGGCGGCCGCTTCCTGTACCCCCTGAAACATGCCCGAATCGACGTTGCTCTTGATCTTCAGTATCGCGTCGACGTACGGCTTCTCAGCGGCCAGCCAGCCCACCCGCCAGCCCGCCATGTTATGCGACTTGCTCATAGAATTGAGCTCAATAGCGACCTCGCGGGCACCGGCTATCGATAGTAAGCTGACGGGTGGCTTCTTGTTCAAAACCATGCTGTACGGGTTATCGTGGCAAAGCAGGATCTTATGCTTCCTGGCAAAAACCACGGCTTGCGCGAACAGTTCGGGCGTGGCGGGCGCGCCCGTGGGCATGTGGGGGTAATTGAGCCACACGATCTTGGTGCGGGATGTCACGAGAGCGGCCATCGCCTCCCAATCGGGTTGCCAGCCGTGGTTTTCGCGCAGTGGGTACTGCTTCACGACGGCGCCCACCATTTGGCTCACGGCAGTATAGGCGGGGTAGCCAAGTTCGGGCACCAGTACTTCATCCCCGGAGTCCAGAAAGGTGAGCGAAATGTGCGTAATGCCTTCTTTGGAACCAATCAGTGGCAGAATTTCGGTGAGCGGATCGAGCGCGACGCCGTAGGTACGGGCATAATAATCGGCGATGGCCTGCCGCAGGGGCGGAATACCCGTGTAGGGCTGATAGCCGTGCGCTTGTGGTTTGCGGATAGCATCGCTCAGGGCTTCGAGCGTAGCGTCGGAGGGCATCATGTCGGGATTGCCGATACCCAGATTAATCACGTCGTGGCCATCGGATATCAGCTTGCGCACCTCGGCTAGTTTCACGGAAAAGTAATACTCCGATGTCTGCCGGGTGCGCTGCGCGGTTTCTATAATCAAGGGAAAATCAAAAAAGAGAAATGGAAAATTTTCGGATCAGGCTATTCGTTAAAAGTCTGCAAGTTAGTACAAAAACCGTTTTTGAGTAGTTCGGCAGCTTGAAGGTGCCTTTTCTCTGTCAAAATTTCAGTTCAGGATTTATACGATCTGCCAAAAATACCCGTTTTTGCCCTGTATCGAATCATTAGACAAGTTAATGATCTTTGGAACGGTTCTTTACGTATTTATAAATACAATTCTTAACTATTAAATAAAACATAACGACCATGAAGAATATAATGAAAATTGTCATGCTGGTCATGCTCGGCGGCTGGTTTGTAGCCTGTTCGCCCTCTTTCCAGGTTCAGAACGACTACGACCGTAGCGTGAACTTGAAACAGTTCAAGACTTTCCGTGTCGACGCCGAGCGAAACACAACGGATGATCCGCTGCTGGGCAGTGACCTGAATCGCCGCCGGATTACGGATGCCGTGGTGAAAGCCATGGAGCAAAAAGGCTACCGCCTCGACGAAAATAATCCCGAACTGGTTGTGCGCTACCTCACCGACGTGAAAGACCGTCAGCAGGTGCGCTCCAACAACACGATGTCGCCTTATTACTGGTGGTACGGCTCGCAGAATAACGTTTCGACCTACAATTACGAGGAAGGCCGCTTTATCGTGAACATTTACCAAAATGGCGTCAATGACAAAATGATTTGGCAGGGCTGGGCCTCCGGCAAGCTTAAATCACCCGACAAGCGCGACGACCGCGCTGCTATGATGCAGGACATTATCGGCGACATCCTCCGCAGCTTCCCCCAAGCTACTTCCGATGTATATTCTAATGAGATTGGAAAAAAGTGATCTTTGAGGAGGAGGGAGAAAGGGAGGATTGGTCATTTGCCTGATTTTGACTATTAATCAACAAAAAAGGAATCCAGTTTGGATTCCTTTTTTGTTGATTAATATTTCCATAGAAGCCCTCTTT
>JBBSSJ010000103.1:0-14741 GCA_038242095.1 Cytophagales bacterium | reverse complement strand
TCAATTTTCCTTTCCGAAGTTCATTTCGCCTGCCTCGATCTTTACTTCCAAGTGATTCGCCTTTGGCGGAATCGGGCAATTGTAGCCCGTCGCGTAGGCACAGTAAGGGTTATAGGCTTTGTTGAAATCCAAAGTGCATTCAACTCCTGTAATATCGACCACCCTGAAATCGACGTAGCGCCCGCCGCCGTAAGATTCGTGGGCATTGGTAAGGTCCTTGAAGGGCACAAAGAGGTAGTCGCGGTACTGCGGCATCTTACGCAGATCCAAGCTTTGGTACACATCCAGCGTCTGCTTCTTTCCTGCTAACGTAAACTGTAAATCCCCGTATTTGACGTAGGGCTTGCGCTGGCCGCTGTATGTCAGCATTTCGAACGGCTCGCTTTTCGGCGACGCCACGAATTCTGCCCGAATCCGGTAGGCCGAATCCGGCTCGAAGAATCGCAGATAGGGTAGGTCAGCCGTCTTCAGCGGTGCGTTAGGCGTTTTCAGGAACTCCGCCCTGTACGCTTCCCGGTGCAGCGCAATATCTTTCTCAAAATCCTGCGCTCTTACGGAAAAATGAAGACTGAATAGAATGAAAAGCGAAATGGGAAAAAGCGATTTATTCATTTTTAAAAGATTTTTTTTGGGTAAAAAACTGAAATTCAACATGATAATGCGTAAAACCTTAACCGTTGACCGTTAACCGTTGACCCAAAAACGAAAATTATTCCTAATTTCACCATGCCAAACCAATCCAACAACTCCAACCACTGCCCATGTCGTATACCAAACGCGTCCTGATTGCTGAAGATAGCTCGGTGATTCAGAACCTCGCCCGCAAAATACTCGAATTCCAAAACTACGAAATTACCGCCGTCAAGAACGGTGAGCAGGTTCTACAACTCCTCGAAAAGGAAAAATTCGACATCATCCTGCTCGACATCAACATGCCCATTATGGACGGTATGGAGTGCGCGCGTGGCATTCGTGGCCTAAAAGACGCCGAGAAATCCAAGACGCCCATCGTGGCCATTACGGGTAACGCCAAGAACTACACCGACGAAGATTTCAAGGAGGCAGGCTTCAACGACGCCCTCATGAAGCCCCTTAACTTCGACCGCCTGGTGGAAGTGGTGGCTAATCTGACGGAATAGTCGGCATGAAGGTTACCTTTCTCGGTACGGGCACGTCGCAGGGCGTACCGGTGATTAACTGCGACTGCGCCGTGTGCAATTCGCTCGACTACCGCGACAAGCGGCTGCGCGTCTCGGTCTGGATCGAGGTCGACGGTAAGTCGCTGGTAATCGACACCGGCCCTGATTTTCGGCAGCAAATGCTGCGGGCTCGGGTGCATCAGCTTGATGCTGTGCTATTTACGCACCAGCACAAAGACCACACCGCTGGGCTCGACGACGTGCGGGCGTTCAACTTTTCTCAAAAAAGAGACATGCCGCTCTATGGTCGACCGGAGGTGCTGGACCAAATCAAGTCCGAGTTTTCCTACGCTTTCGCCGAGAATCGTTACCCCGGTACGCCGCGCCTGCAATTACTCCCAATAGAGAATAAGCCTTTCGTGGTGGAAGGCGTGACCGTCACGCCGATCGAGGTCATGCACCATGAGCTGCCCGTTTACGGCTTCCGCATCGGCGATTTTTCCTACATTACCGACGCCAACTATATCAGCGAAACCGAACTGAAAAAACTGGATGGTACCAAGGTTCTGGTCCTCGACGCCTTGCAACGCGAAGATCATCTCTCGCATTTCACCCTCGCCCAGGCCCTCGCCCTTATCGCCCGCCTCAATATTCCCCAAACCTACCTCACCCACCTCAGCCATCGCATGGGTCTGCACGAAGAAGTGGAAAAAGAGCTGCCGGAAGGGGTGAAGTTGGGCTTCGATGGGTTAGTTTTAGACTTATAGGAGAAAGGGAGCGAAAGAGAAAAGAATTGAAGGTTGGCTTTATTTCTTATCAGCTTTTCACGCGCGCTCCTTTTCTCCCTCCGCCCTTTTTCCTCCCAAAAATGCACCAAAACTACTATTTCCTCCGCCAGCTAGCCCCGGCGCTCGGCCTTGCGATTCAGGGTAAGCGGTTTTTGGAAGCATTCAGTCAGGAGCGGGACGAGATCATTATGGTTTTTGCCGAGGCGCGGGGGAAGCACAATTTCTACAAACCTTTCTTTTTGAAAGCATCGCTGCGTCCGGATTTTGCCAGTCTGAGTTTTCCCGAGCAGTTCGACCGCGCCCGTCGTAACAGCGTCGATCTTTTCGAGGATTTGTACGGGCAGGTAGTCAGTCAGGTACGGGTTTTTGCCAACGAGCGGGCGCTGGGAATTTATCTGGAAAACGGCGAGATACTGGTATTTAAGCTATTTGGCAACCGCTCCAATATCGTGCATTTCGGGGCCGAAGGGGAAGTGGTGGGTGTTTTTAACAACAAACTTACTGCCGACCATCATCTCGGCCTTATCGCGCTGGATCGCGATTTGGACCAGTCGTTTGCGGCATTCGAGGCGCACGAAGGAAAATTTGAGCCGCTGTTTCCGACCTTTGGAAAGGTGGTAAAAGAGTACCTGCACCCCACGCTGGCGGCTGTGGATGACTTGGCGGAACGATGGAAAATCGTGCAGGAAACTGTACAGACTTTGGAAGCTCCAACTTTTTACCTCACCCAACTTCACCACCTGCCCACGCTGTCGCTGCTGCCAGTCGGCGAGATTTCGGAGACTTTTACCGATCCGCTAACGGCGCTCACGCGCTTCTACTATGCCTACGCCCGCATAGGTAATCTGGACAAGGAGAAGGCGGACTGGTTACGGATGCTGCAAAAACGCATTAAGCAAACGGAAAACTACCTCACCAATTCGTTTCAAAAACTGGTTGAGCTGGAAGAAGGTGGTAAAAATGAAGAACTAGGACATATCCTGATGGCGAATTTGCACCAAATTCCCGAACGCGCCGAGCGAGCGGAACTCTACGATTTCTACCATGACCAGCCTATTTCCATCAAACTAAAAAAAGACCTTTCGCCCCAAAAAAATGCGGAAGTCTATTACCGCAAGGCTAAAAATGAGAAGATAGAAACTGATAAAATTCATGAAAACCTGGCGTTGCGGGAGGCAGAACTCACCCGTCTGCGCGCGCATTACGCCGCGATCGGACCCATGGAACAACTCCGGGAGCTGCGTACTTACATCAAGAAAAATAACCTGACGCCCGTCAAAGCCGGCACCGATCAGGGACAGCTTTTCCGCCGCATCGAGTTTCAGGATTTTGTGATCCTAGTGGGCCGAAATGCCAAAAATAATGATCTGTTGACCCAGCAATACGCCCACAAGGAAGACCTCTGGCTCCACGCCCGCGACGTCACGGGTTCGCACGTTCTCATCAAGTATCAGGCGGGTAAAAAATTTCCGGCCCCCGTCATCGAACGCGCCGCCGAGCTGGCCGCCTGGTACTCCAAGCGCCGTACCGACAGCCTCTGTCCGGTAATCGTAACGCCAAAAAAATTTGTGAGAAAGCCCAAGGGCCTGCCCCCAGGGGCGGTGGTAGTGGAGAAGGAAGATGTAATTATGGTTCAACCTTTGGGGGAAGGAGGCAATGATTCTACCTCAGCATCCAATTCGCGATAAGCCGAATACAGTTCGAGCATTTTCTGGTTCGACTCGCTGAGTTGCATCTGCACCTTCCAGTTCATGCTGGCGGCGAGTTGGTACATCATCAGTTGAATTTGGTTGTTGGCGATGCGCGGCAGGTCGCTTTCCATCGCCTTTTCGTTCATCACGTCTTTGGCTTCCGAGAGAATGTTGGTTAGATCGTCGGTCTTGAAGCGGTTGATCCAGCCTGATTCTATGTCGTAGAATTTGTACTCGGTATCCATCGACAGAATTTCGGGCGCCGGAAAGTACTCCACTACCAACTGACGACTCTCGCCCTCGACGCGCCAGCGGACTTTGGAAAAATCGAACCCAACCAGTACTTTGGCCTTAGCGATAATGAGTGCTTTCTTCTTATCCTTGAAAAGATGCCAGATGTCCAGGTCGTGCTGGTAGTTGTATATTTCTGTGAAATACCCCTCGGCCATCACCACCTTGAACACTTTCTCGATGCGGTCGATGAGGACGGAGGCTTCCTTGGTTGGCTCGGGCTTACGGTTCCCGCCACCGTAGCGGCTGTAAGCCCATATTCCCCCACCGGCACCCAATCCAAGGGTAATCAAGAAAAACAGTAGGGTAGAAAATTCCATGCAAGAATAGGGTTGTCAATCAAAACGCCACAACTACGTTCAAATTAACGAAAAAAACTATTCCCCTGCGTTTAGCCTCCCCGTCTGTCCAGGCGTAAGTTCAGCTTGGTGTGCGCCTTACCATTCGTCTTCGGCCTTGCATGGCGTTAATCAGCAAGCGAATCAGCCGCCCGTACACAATCAACCCCACTACCAGGCCAAAGGACAGCCATTTCACCAGCTTAAAAATCTCGCACAGCACGACCAACGGGTACGACTGACTTGGGTAACTGCTGAGCAGGCCGACAATAGTAGCATTTTCCAAGTAGTCGAACAGCAGGCTAACGAACGGCAGCAAAGTCACCCACCTGAACAGCTTGTAGGCTCTGCCACGAAACAACAGCGTCAGCACCACCGCAAACAAAAAGCTGTAAACCAGCGGATAAATCAAATCGATGGTCAGTTCGACTCGGGTGTAGTAAGAGCGGGCGACGGGACCGTAGTCGGCGATCATCCCGAGCGTTCGAGCGGGATCGAAGCCTATCGTCAGATCGACGGGGCCGATGGTTTTGCCCGCCAGTTGGTTGATCGTGGCTTCGGCGTTTTTGAGCCAGTAAGCCGGGAAGCTTACATAGACAGCCAGCAACAGCAGTAAGATTTTCCAGTTGGCGAAACGGTCGAGCGTACGTACGAAGTAATTCATGGGCGAGGTTGGGTTGAGGAATAGCGAACCGGAGCGGGTCATCAAAAATAACGCTTTCATGCTTCTTCCAAAATGAAGGTTTGCTGGGCAGCGGTTTCAACTTTGGCCAGGGCCCGTAATTCATCAGTAAGTCCCTTGTACATTCCTGGATTGAACGGTGCCATGAATTCCTTGATGGGATTACGGGTGCGGCGGGTTTCCAGACCCATGTCGCGCATCAGTTCGTCAGCGTGGTGAAACGAGAACGGGATAATGCAGGTACCCGAGGCGTTGCTGTGCGGCGCGCGCTACTGCAGCCAGTCGTGGTGCAGGGCGATTTCCGTTTTCATGGCCTGGCGGTCGGGCAGAGGCAATTGGCCCTTGAAATACTGCGCCGAATAGTGCGCCGCCAACTCCGAGGTGAAAGGTGTGAACAGCGAAGGGTTGTAACCCACGAACGACAGGTTTGGCACCTCGGCGGGCAGCACGTTGCGGTACAATTGGAACCAGCCCTTCTGGTTGCGGAGACGGTTACTAACTTGATCCCCAAAAAACGGCACCGATTGGCGGAAGCCTGTGGCAAAAACCACCTGGTCGGCTTCGATTTTCTTGCCGGAGTTCAGCACCACGCCATCCGGCACGAAGCGGGAGATTTCGCCTTTTTCGAGTTGGATTTCGCCAGAGGCGGCCCGCTCGTAGAAGTTATCGGAGGTGAGGCCAATTGAGCAGTTGGCGATGCTGTCGAAGGGTTTGTCGGGCATCAGGCCGCTCTTTTTCAGCTTCAACTGCGCCGCAATCAGCTTACCAATGCCTGCGGTCATCCTCCCGGTGACGGGCTTGCCCAACGGCCCGTGCAGAAACTTGTGGATGCCCAGCAAGTGCCGGTACGGAAACAGCGACTCGCCAAAACGGTG
This sequence comes from Cytophagales bacterium, assembly GCA_038242095.1. GTDB lineage: Bacteria > Bacteroidota > Bacteroidia > Cytophagales > Spirosomataceae > Persicitalea. Next base: position 8,937 of record JBBSSJ010000103.1, on the reverse strand, counting down.
CAGCAGCAGGTACTTAAAATTGAGTCCCTGAAAAATGCGGGGCATCTTCCACTTGGCCTCGCGGTAGATGCAGACTGGCTTCTCTGACACGTTACTCACCTGCGAAAGAATGTCGTGGGCCGATTTGGCAAATCCCACCACGGCTACCTTCTGGTGCCGGGCCGCGTCGAGGTGCTGCTGCCGGAACTCGGTGCTGTGCAGCACCGTACCCTGAAACAAATCGCGGCCCGGAAGCTGTGGCTTATTTGGTTCGCTAAACACACCGTTGCATACGACCAGGAAATCCACCTCCGTTTCGTCGGCCATACCGTCATGGTTGGTGTAAAGCGTCCAACCGCCCGCGCCGGGTTCAGACCGCTCCACGGAAGTACCGAAGCGGATGAAGGGCAGGACACCGAATTGCCGGGCGTAGTTGGTCAGATATCCCTGCACCTGCACGCCGGTGGGCCACTCGGGATAGTGCTTAGGCATGGGAAAATCCGAGAAGGTGTAGGTGTCGCGGGTGTTCTGCGTAGTCACGTTGGGGTAGCGGTTGGTGGAGGCCCACACGCCGCCCAATTCTAGGCCGCGCTCGAATACGACGACTGCAAAGCCGTGTTCTCGCATGGTTTTAGCCGTAACCAGGCCGCTGACGCCCGCACCGATGATGCCTACCGTTTGTTTCGTTTTCATAGTATTGGAGTTTTAGGAAAAAGGAAGTTTTGACGGATTTGAGAGAGTGAAATTTGCTATCGTATTGAACAATACAAAGGTGGCGGGTCGGGCGGGGGTGAAACCATACAACCTTGTTTGTATTTTTGCCAAAATCCCCTTTCTTTTGAATTAATCTTCTCCTTCTCCTCTAACAAGCAGTATGAAACGCGCCGGCCTTGTCTGGTTTCTGGTCCTGCTTATGCAAGCAGCAAGTGCGCATTTGCCCATTATATCGACTCCCATTGTCGTTCCGCCCGGCCTGAACGGCGAGCTTTTCCTCTGGCGTCACGTGTATCAATACACCGATCCGAAGGGTCAATTAGACATCCGGCAGATCATAGACCAACAGCGAAACGGCAAGTTCCGGCCCTCCCCTAGCGAGACCGTTCGCCAGGATTTCGGCTACAATACCACGGCGGCGCACTGGCTTTTTTTTGAACTTGAATCACCCGCAAATTCTCCTGCCGGGCGGAGCATCGCCGGGCGGCGTCTTATGCTTGAAATCGAGTATGCCAACCTCGACGACCTGGAATTGCGAGCTCAGCGGCGACACCATTCGGTCGCTGGGGCGCACGGGCGACCACTTTCAGTTCCAGCCCAAGCCTTACCTTAATAATAATTACGTATTTCCCATTCAGCTGCGGGTGGGGCAGGTCACGCAGTACTTCCTGCGCGTGAACCAGTCGTACGCCACGCTGTCGTTTTCTACGCGGTTATGGTCTCGTCCGGCATTTTTGGCCTCCGACCGGATCGAATATTTCCAGTGGGGGATCTTTATCGGCATCGTCTGCCTGGTGCTGGTGCTGAATTTTGTGCTGCTGCTGGCGCTGCGCGACTGGACCTACTTCTGGTACAATCTCTACATGCACTTCATCGTGATGCACCTGTTCTGCGATGCTGGTCTGGGATTCCAGTACCTGTGGCCGGATACGCCCCGCATCAACGAGTTTATGCCCGTCTATTTATACGTATGGGCGACCATGGTAACCCAAACCACCTTCATGCAGTACTTCATTCGCCAAAACCGCCACAACAGCCGGATGTACCACTGGGTCAATGCCTTTAAGTAGCTGGTGTCGGGCTTACTGGCGGCGGTCCTCGGCGTACAGGCCTTTGAAGTGCCGGGGCGGGAGCAATACATGTATCAGTTCGTATCGCAGGCTACCTCCTACCTAGTTCCAGTGATTATCGTCCTGACCATTTTAAGTCTTTACGAAAAAAAGAAGCGAGGTGAAGCCGATAAAATGGTACGCTACTACAGCTACGCGCTGGCGGTGCAGTTCACGGGGTACGGACTGGTGGCATTCATGAATTTCTGCCAGGCGCACGGCTGGGCTTTGCCCTTCGAAGTGGAAACCTACGTAGTGCTGGGGGCGACGCTGCTGATCGACCTGGTGTTTTTCACCTATGGCCTGACGTACCGCTATATGCAAACCCAGCACGGCAACCAGCAATTAGCCCTCAACCTGCTCCAGAACCAGCAGGAAGCACAGCAGCAGGTAATTCATTCGCTGGAAGTCGAGCGCCAAAGGCTGGCGCAGGACCTGCACGACGACGTCGGCCCGCTGCTGGCAACGGCAAAAGGGTACCTTTCGCGACTTACCCGCACCGACCCAAGGCCGCCGCTGCAACGGGCGCAGGCCCTGCTGGACGAAGCCGCCGACGAACTGCGCCTGCTTTCCCACGAATTGCAGCCCCGGCAGTTGGCGCAAAGCGGCCTGGCCTCCACCCTGGCCGAAGCCTGTCGGCAGGCGGCACGGCGGGGTATCCCGGTGGAATTTGTCACGCTGGGACAGGTGCAGTCACTAGATGCCCGACGCGAACAGATGCTGTTCAGCCTGGCGGTCCAGCTCATCCGCACCGCCCAGCGTCGGCCCGGTGCCAGTGGGGTGACGGTGCAATTACTCTACCACGAAGACCAGGTGAACCTATCGGTCGAGGACGACGGACAGCCCGCCGACCTCGCGGCATCGGGCGAACTCAACCTAGATATCAAAGCCGACCTGCTCGGAGCGAGTTTATTACTCGACGCTACGGAATCTGGCAATTCGGTGATGATGGGCATTCCCATGACTAACCCGGCCCTGCCATGATTCGTAACCTGGTCTTCCTGTTCGTGATCGTGGTAATCCTGATGTCGGGGCTGGCGGCGTATCATTTGACCTCGGTCAAAACCATCGTCGTACGGTCCGTGTCGATTGAGCATTGGGAAGATGAAAGTGCGACCGCCACGGTACGCGAGGCCATACACAACAGATCTTTTACGGCTGTAAAAGAGAAGCGCTTCAACGCGGGTTACACCGAGTCGGCACATTGGTTTCGGTTCCGGCTGGCGGCGGGTAGTCAGCCCGTCGAGTACTCGTTTGAGATTCGCAACCACACCATCGACCGGGTGGAGCTTTTTGAATTAAAAAACAACACGCTCCGCTCCCTGGGCCAGACGGGCAGCCGCTTTCCGTTTGCGCAGCGGCCTTCGCCCACCAAAAGTTTCGTGTACCTCCTCGACCTGCCCGCCCACCAGCAAGCCGACTATTATCTTCGTCTGGACAAGCGCTACGAAAACCTGGCCACCGAACTCAAACTGTGGAAAACGAGCGATTTTGAAGACAAGGAGCAACGCGAATATTTTCTCTGGGGGTTATTTGCCGGAGTAGCGGGGCTGATCATAGCCCTGAGCTTTCTGTTTTACGCCACGACCCGTGACCCGGTTTACGGTTGGTACGGGCTATACATCGTGGGTCTGTCATTGCGACAGTTGGCCGACACAGGACTGGGTTTCCAGTTTATCTGGCCCAACCTTCCGGCCCTCAACCACCCCGACGCGGTTATCGAGGCGCTGTGGTTTTACGTGCCGGCGATGCTTCATTTCCAGCAGCATTTTCTGCAAATCCGCGCCACCGCCCGCTGGCTCTTTTGGGCTATACAGGTCCTCAAATACACTTTCTGTTTGGCACTTATCATTCTCATTATTAGCCAAATGACGGGTCTGATTCAGGAATATGTCGGAGCGTATCGGCTCGTTTCCCTTACCCACACGGCACTGGCCAATGCGACATTTATGATGTTTGTCGCCATAATTTTTACCGTCGGCCTGAAAACGAAAGATCCCTTAAAGCAACTCTATATTGTCGGCTTCGCTATTCAGACCGTTGGCCAGGTATTTATTGTTATCCAAAACATAGTGCGCTACCGGGCCGACGGGGTTTTCTTCGTCGACGCCTACCTGATCATTATGTTCAATTTCTTCATCGACCTGGTCATTTTTGCCTATCTGCTGGCTTACCGCTACCGAAAGTCACTGGACGAGCAGCGTCGACTGGAAATTAATTTGGCCCAAACCCAACGGCAAACCAACGCCGCCATTATCGACCTGCTGGAATCGGAACGGCAGCAGGTGGGCCAGCGGCTGCTGACCGACGTGGGCAAGCGGCTGACCCAAACCCGCGCCCTGCTGAATGGCCAGGCCGAAAGTCCCTTACTGGCCGATGCCGTGGGATTGCTCGACAAAACCGATGCCTGTCTGGACGAAATTCTGCACGATAGTCCGCCGCCCGACCTACTGGAAAAAGGACTGGCGGCGGCCCTGGCCGAACTGGTGGAACAGCGAAACCGGGCGGGAAATGTACGGTTGCAGTTCCGGCACGAGCAGGATGGCGCGCCCTCTGACCTGTCGGCCGCGCAAACCCGGCAGTTGTACCGAATAGCCAATGAGCTAATCCAGAACCTCATCAAACACGCCGAGGCCACCGAAGGCTCCATTGTCCTGGGCCAGATGTCATCGGGTTGGCAACTAACGGTGTCGGACAACGGCCGGGGCTTCGACCCGGACCAGACTACGGCAGAAGACGGAATTGGCATTAAAAACATTCGCGCCCGCGCCCGAACCCTCGACGCGTCCGTCCAACTTGAATCCGACAAGACCGACAAGACCGGCACGACCGTCCGGGTGCGGGGCTGAGAGAAAAATACAAACTAGTCTGTATTTGAGGGAACATCACCCTCGCCTACTTTTGAACAAAACCCACGCACTTGAAAATCAAGCACCACATACTATTGTTATTACTTTCCGCCCACGTCACCCTGGGACAGCGGGTGGAAACCTATGCCGATTCCACCGTGCATGGGCAAAACTATTCCACCGCCATCTGGGGAATGCTGGCCGGGATAACGGTCCTAATTCTGCTCCTGAAAGGGATGGTCTGGCTGGCTACCGCCGATGTCCTGTACGGCTGGTTCATGGCGATTGTCGTGGTGAGCGCATTCCACCTGGGCGCGGCGTCGGGATTGTTCTTTCAGTACCTGTGGCCCAACGCGCCAATTATCAACGACTGGTACCCGCAAACACTGTCCGCTTGGCTGATTGTGTTGTTTCAGGTGCATTTTATGCAAAAATTTATTGGCCAAACGGCCCAAAACAGTCGCATTTTTCGCTTTGTCAATATTTTTAAATACGGCATTATCGCCGCCACGGTACTGACGATTTCGCTTTTGCTGATGCGGGCTTTTCCCGCGTTCTACTTTCGGGCTTTATTAATATTGACGTTATTTTTCTCGCTGATGGTGGTGCCACTGTCTGTTCTCAGTCTGCGGGAGCACCTGCGGCAAAGGGAGCCGATCATTTTGTTTTACATGGGAATCACCACGGTGCAGTTTCTGACGTTGGGTTTATTTTTTGTCAATATGGCTATGAGCCGGGCCGGGCGACCGCTTTTTGCGTTCACCAATGAAGGCTTGGTTTTGGTCAATTATCTGGTCGATTTGATCTTGCTGGCACCAGGTGTATTGTATTTCGGCTTCAAGCGCTACCGCCAGCAGAACGAGCAACTGCTCACCACGCTCCACCAGCAGGAACAGGCGCAGTCGGAGCGGGTAATCGAAGCCCTGGAAATGGAGCGCAGCCGCATGGCCGAAGACCTGTATGACGATGTGGGGGCCATGCTTTCCACCGCCATCGGCTACGTGTCGAGTGTGCAGCGCAAACCCGAGGTCCACGAGAAATTCCCGTTGCTGACCGAAGCCTGCCGTTTGCTGGATCGGGCGGTGGAGAATCTGCGGACGGTTTCTCACAACCTCATGCCCAAGAATTTTGCCGAACTGGGCCTGGCCCAATCGCTGGCCGAAACCATCGACAAAGTGCAAGCCGCCACCGACATCCGGTTTAAGTACTTAGTGGTCGGGAACGAGCGCCGCCTCGACACTGGCACCGAGGTGCAGATTTTCCGGATTGCCGCCGAACTCATCAACGACATCATGAAAAACTCCCACGCCTCGGAAGCCACGCTGCAACTGGTTTTCCACGAAAATCATCTACTACTGATCGCCGAAGACAATGGCCCCGAACCGCCCGAATACACAAATTTACAATCCAAAGTAGCCTTCCTCAACGGCAAAATCGACACCGACATCAGTCCCGATGGGGTGACTGTGGTAGTGGAAATACCTTACTAATCTCTATACTTATGAAAAAGATTCTCATTGCCGACGACCATCAGCTTTTTAACGATGGAATGAAAATGATGCTGGCCGCCGAAGGCGATATCGACATTGTGGGTCAGGTTTTTAGTGGAAAAGACGTCCTTTATGCCGTGCATACCCTGCAACCTGACTTGCTGCTGCTGGACATCAATATGCCCCACCAAAACGGACTGGAAGTGGCCGAAAAAATGCGGCAAAGCTACCCCGCCGTTCGCATCATTATGCTCACCATGTACAGCGACCGCAAGTTTGTGGACGACTGCAAGCGGCTGGGTGTGCCGGGCTACATCCTGAAAAACTCCGGGGTGGACGAGGTGCTGAACGCCATCGAAACGGTGCTGGCGGGCCAGCGCTACTACGATCCCAAGCTCACCAAAAGCACGAATCCCGACCAGCACGCCGACGACTCGTTCCAGCGGCAGTTCCAACTCACCAAGCGCGAAATCGAAATCATCGGGCTAATCGGACAAAGCTTCACCAACGAAGAAATCGCGAATCGACTCTTTCTGAGCGTAGCCACGGTAAAAACCCACCGCAATAACATCAACCTCAAACTGGGCATCAAGCAGCCCGCTGATTTGGTAAGGTTCGCGATTGAGCATGGGTTGGCGTGAGTTAAAAAAACATAGATATTTCCTACCTTTTGGGGTTGGATGTTCTTTCTGAAAGCTGGTGAGGGGTAGTGCCCTAACATAAGGGATAGGTACATGTTTTGGGAGTAATAATGTAAAATCTTTACTGGGCGGGACTTCTCGAAATTGGTTTCCTCTTTAGATTTGAAAGTAACAAAGTAGAATCCGTACCTGTGGTACTTTGTTACCGCCAATGGTATATTAAAGTGACCTTTGACGGGAGATTGGTAAGGTGCTCTTACTCCATCCTGTTTCAGACCTCTCTTATATATTCATATTTGAGGTTGTGGGTGATAACATCCAAAGAAGTGCTAAACACTTTCCTATTATTTATAAGTAAGCGGTAATCTTAAAAAATCATCATGGAAGAACAATCCCCAGAAGAAACGAAAGGAACAGAGGAAGAATCAACCGTGAAGGACGTTCTCAAAAAATCAGCAAACCCTAAGAGGGTAACCTCTAAAAGAGCAGCAGCAAAGAAACCCGCAGCAAAGAAAACTACTGCAAAAAAAACCGCCACGACAAAAACTAAGACAAACAAAGGAGACGAAGCAAAAAACAACTCTAATACATCTAATTACCCAAGGCACTCAATTGAGAAAGCTCTACGCATACCCAAGGCAATAATTGATCAGAACGCCGGCACAGAATGTTCAACGAAGGAGGCTGCAACGTTCATTGGACTCAATAATATTCATGGTCCGTTTATGGTGGAGGTTAGTTCTTCAATTAAGTATGGCTTCTTAGAGCGGCCAAGTCCAAACCAATTAAAACCTACTGAATTAACTAAAAAGATTTTACGTCCCCAGTCTTCAAAAGACGAAATTTTTGGCTATCGACAAGCAGTTTTAAATGCCCCAGTCATTTCAGATGTTTATAAACACTATCGTGGAGAAAACCTACCTGATACCAAATTCTTTTCTAACACTTTAACCGAAACATTTAAAATCCCCGCAGAAAAGCTTGCCGAGTTCATAGACATATTTATGGAATCGCTGAATACAGCTAAACTTACGGAGAAAGTTGGAGAGAAGATTAGAATACTGGACGTTTCATCCGAAGGCAGTTCTCTAAATGTTGATACTGCAGCAGAGCTAAAAAAATTATCAAAGACTGCTGGTGTGACTGCATCGGACACATGTTTTGTAATGATGCCATTCGCCTCTCCGTTAGGTGATTATTACTCAAAAATCTATGAACCTGCGATCAAAAAAGCTGGTCTAACACCTATCCGTGCCGATAACGATATATTCGGTACTGGCAAAATTATTGACCAAATATGGTCAGGAATCACGAGTGCAAAAGTTTTGATTGCAGAATTGACATCACGTAATCCAAACGTATTTTACGAGCTAGGACTTGCTCATGCGCTAAAAAAACCAGTAGTATTGGTATCTTCTAACGAAGATGATGTATCATTTGACCTTAAGCATATACGTGTAATTTATTACGATATGCAAGACCCATTTTGGGGCAATAAACTGATAGAAAAAGTTGCTGAGAATATTCTTTCAGCGATGTCTCATCCAGAGGAAGCAATTCTCTTTAAGCTACTACAATAGAAATATTGCAAACCTGAGCTTAGCGCAAGGGGGTAATGGCTGAAAACCGTTTTTCTCGCTAACCCCAATTTGTAATTGGGACGGCCAGCCGCTGCCGTTGTATCAACTCGCGTTTGCAACGCGAATACTGGCTTAAATTCAAGCAATCCAACTCTGGAAATTGAAAAATAACACATCCTCATTCACCGGGAAGGGCCTGGACTAGAAAGGGTCAAAGAAAAAATTCCCATTCCATTAAGAAGTTGGTAAATGTTGGCGTAATATGCACAATGTCCACCGTCCACCATCCCCAAAAGAACCTCATCGTTATCGTCGGCCCTACCGCCGTGGGCAAGACCGAACTCTGCCTGAAATTGGCAAAAGAACTGAACAGGGAAATTATCTCTGCCGATTCACGGCAGTTTTTTCGGGAATTGTCCATTGGTACGGCTAAGCCCAGCGCCGCAGAGCTCAGCGAGGTGCCGCATCATTTCATCGATTCGCATTCCATAGCCGAGACTTACAGCGCGGGCGAGTTCGAGCGGGATGCTTTGGCTTTGTTAGATAAAATATTCCAGGAAAAAGACTGCGTCATC
>JBBSSJ010000102.1:0-14762 GCA_038242095.1 Cytophagales bacterium | reverse complement strand
TGAATCAAGAAGGCAAAAAGCTGCCCAGAAATCAACAATTCTAGGTAATCAGAACAGGCTTGTAGAGTTCGAGATTCTTGAGCACGTCGCCCGTACCGATGACCACGGCTTTCAGCGGCTCGTCGGCCACATGGACGGGAAGCCTGGTTTTGACTGCAAGGCGCTTATCGAGGCCGTGCAGCAAAGCCCCGCCGCCCGTGAGATGGATGCCGTTGCGGTAAATATCCGCCGAAAGCTCGGGCGGCGAAATTTCGAGTGCCTTCATCACGGCCTCCTCGATCTTGGAAATGGACTTGTCGAGCGCGTAGGAGATCTCGCTGTACGTCACCTTGATTTCCTTAGGGATACCCGTCATCAGGTCGCGGCCCCGGATATCGTAATCATCAGGCGGCGAATCGAGTTCAGGCAGCGCCGAGCCAATGGCCATCTTCATCATTTCGGCCGAGCGCTCGCCGATGAGCAGGTTATGCTCACGACGCATGTAATCCACAATGTCGCGGGTAAACACATCCCCGGCGATGCGCACCGATTGCTCGCAGACGATGCCCGAAAGCGCAATCACCGCAATTTCAGTGGTTCCACCGCCAATGTCGACGATCATCACGCCATTGGGCTTGGTAATGTCGATACCAATGCCGATGGCCGCCGCGATGGGCTCATGAACCATGTACACTTCCTTCGCTCCGGCGTGTTCGGCGGAGTCCTTCACCGCGCGCTTCTCCACTTCCGTGATCCCCGAAGGAATGCAGATCACCATACGATGCGAAGGCGTAAAGAAGCGGTTGCCGGTATCGATCATTTTGATCATGCCCCGGATCATCATCTCAGCCGCCGTAAAGTCAGCGATCACCCCATCTTTCAGCGGACGGATCGTCTTAATATTTTCATTGGTCTTTTCGTGCATTTGCAAGGCCGTGTGGCCAATCGCCAGCACCTTGCCCGTCGCCTTATCGATCGCGATGATCGACGGTTCATCCACCACTACCTGGTCCTTGCTGATGATCAACGTATTGGCCGTACCCAGGTCAATCGCGATATCGCTGGTTAAGAAATCAAACAATCCCATTATATATGTGCGTATTAAAAATTTCCTCTTTTGAATTAAGTTCGCAAACTTACAGATAAATACCCATAAATAAAGTCATTTATCTAAATAAGATAATCGACTGTAAGTCAGACAAGTTACCTAGTTCCTGTTTAGCTCAGTACCCCAAATTTTACAAATACTCCTTACCTTTACGAACTATGGGAATCCGATCTTTGTTGAGCCGCCCTTTGGCTCGTTTTATAGTGGCGCGGCAACGCCGCTGGGCCACCAATGGACTAGCTGCGCAAACCGTCTGGCGCGGGAAACTGCTTGAGAAAGCTGCCGACACCCGCTTTGGTAAGGATCATTTTTTCAAAGACGTAAATGCCTACGACGAATTTAAAGATGCCGTACCCATACGCGACTACGAGGACCTTCAGCCTTATGTGGACCATATTCTGCACGGTGAGTCGGACGTGCTTTGGCCGGGAAAGCCTGCCTATTTTGCCAAAACCTCCGGTACTACGTCGGGCGTAAAGTACATCCCCATCACCGCCGATTCGCTGCCCAATCACATCAACTCGGCCCGCGACGCGTTACTGAGCTACGTGCACGAAACGGGTAAAGCGGACTTTCTGGAAAAGAAACTCATCTTTTTGTCGGGCAGTCCTACGCTCGAGACTAAGGCGGGCATTCACATTGGGCGGCTGTCGGGTATCGTGAACCACCACGTACCGGGTTACCTGCGCACCAACCAACTCCCGAGCTACGAAACCAACTGCATCGAAGATTGGGAAACCAAGCTAGAGCGCATCATCGACGAGACCATCAACCAGCCGATGTCGCTCATTTCAGGCATTCCGCCCTGGGTACAGATGTACTTCGACCGTATCCGGGCCCGCACGGGTAAGGATATTAAGGACGTTTTCCCGGATTTCTCGCTCTTTGTTTACGGCGGCGTCAACTTCGAACCCTACCGGGCCAAACTGTACGAGGCCGTCGGCAAACGCATCGACTCGGTCGAGACCTACCCGGCCTCGGAAGGATTCATTGCCTACCAGGACACCCAAACCGAGGAAGGATTGCTGCTGCTGCTGGACTCGGGAATTTTCTTTGAATTTATTCCCGTCGAAAACTACTTCGATGATAAACCGAAACGCCTTTCTATTGCTGAGGTAGAAGTAGGCAAGAACTACGCGATCATCATCAACAGCAACGCCGGGCTTTGGGGCTACTCATTGGGCGACACCGTGCGCTTCGTGTCCACCAATCCTTACCGGATTCTGGTTACGGGCCGCATAAAGCACTTTATTTCGGCCTTCGGCGAGCACGTCATCGGTGAAGAAATCGAGAAAGCGCTGCACTACGCCATGCAGCGACAGCCCGAAACGGAGGTAACCGAGTGTACCGTGGCCCCGATGGTGGCTCCGCCCGAAGGGGGCCTCCCCTACCACGAATGGCTGGTGGAGTTTGCTACGCCACCCGGCGACGCGGCGGCTTTCGCCCGCGACCTCGACGCTAGGCTGACGGAATTGAACGTATATTACGACGATCTCATTAAAGGGGCCATCCTGCGGCCGCTGGTCCTGACACCGCTACCCAAGAATGCTTTCATCGATTACATGCGCAGCCAGGGAAAACTAGGCGGCCAAAATAAAGTGCCGCGCCTATCGAATGATCGGAAAATCGCGGAAGAATTGAAAAAAAGTTTATGAGTCGATGACGGGCAGCCCGCGCTGTTGAAAGTTCATGAGTTTATATATAAAAGTGAGTTGCACTTTTTTTGAAAAGAAATACCGGTTGGTTGGTCAGCTAGTGCGAAAAGCCGATTGTTGACAGCCGTCAGCCGGTTGCCATTTATAAATGAATAAAAAACAAATTGCCCTGCTAGGGTCTACAGGTTCGATCGGGACGCAGGCGCTGGAAGTAGTGGCGGCGCATCCCAACGCCTTTGCGGTGACGGTACTTACCGCGCAAAGCAACGCTGATCTTTTGATCGAACAGGCCGCCCGTTTTAGGCCTTCGGTCGTGGTGATTGGCGATGAGAATCTGCTTCTCAAGGTAAAGGCGGCGCTCGCACCCCTAAAAATAAAGGTGTACGCTGGCGCAGAAGCATTGGCTTCGGTCGTGCAGGCCGACGATGTGAATCTCGTGCTTACCGCACTGGTGGGCTACGCCGGGCTGCTGCCTACGATGCTTGCCATCGAGGCGGGCAAAGACATTGCGCTTGCTAACAAGGAAACCCTCGTCGTGGCGGGCGAGCTCATTACGGCCTTGGCCAGAAAGCACAAAGTGGCGATTCTGCCCGTCGACTCCGAGCACTCGGCCATTTTTCAGTGCTTAGTGGGGGAAGAAACAAATCCCATCGAAAAAATAATTCTGACGGCATCGGGAGGGCCCTTTCGCGGTAAAGATCGTGCTTTTCTGGCGGACGTCACCAAGGCGCAGGCGCTCAAGCACCCCAACTGGACGATGGGAGCCAAGATCACCATTGACTCGGCCACACTCATGAACAAAGGGCTGGAAGTGATCGAGGCCAAGTGGCTTTTTGACTTGACGCCCAAACAAATCGAGGTCGTGGTGCATCCGCAAAGCATCATCCATTCGATGGTGCAGTTCGAGGATGGCAGCATCAAGGCCCAAATGGGTCTGCCGGATATGAAGCTACCCATTCAGTACGCGCTGGGTTATCCGCAGCGATTGAAAGCCGATTTTCCGCGCCTGGATTTCACCCAATACCCCACGCTCACTTTCGAGCAGCCCGACCCCGCTACGTTCCGTAATCTGGCGTTGGCTTACGCCGCGCTCGACAAAGGCGGTAATCAGCCGTGCGTCGTCAACGCGGCCAACGAAGTGGTAGTGGCGGCTTTCCTTCGGGATGAAATCGGCTTCCTTGAAATGTCGGGCGTAATCGCCCATTGCGTCGAGCGTGTGGCATTTGTAGCCACGCCTACTTACGAGGATTACGTAACCAGTGATAGCGAGGCGCGCCGCTTGGCTGCTGGTCTTCTTCACGCCGCCATATGAGTCAGGGACTGGCGCTTAAGTACCTTTCGGTGGTCGTTGCGGCGATTTTCAAGTTTCTGGCCGGTCCGCTCGCAGGCTTAGCGCTGGGCCTGGAATGGTACGAAACCGCGCTATGCTCCGCCCTAGGCATGATGATTGGCGTAGTGATGACTACCTATATCGGCAAGGGAATTCAGCTTTTGCTGGCCAAACGGCAAAAAAAACCGCCACGCCGTTTCACCCGCGCAAGTCGCATGACGGTACAAGTCTGGAAGCGATTCGGGATTATTGGTATCGCCGCTTTGACACCCCTGCTGCTCTCACCGATGGGCGGGGCGGCGATCTCGGTAGCCTTCCGGGTACACCGGTACCGCATCTTTTTGTGGATGTTGATCAGCAGCCTGACCGTCGGCGCGCTCATTTGCTACCTGGTGTTCAGCTTGAAATTTGTGCAGAAATGGTTTCTGGGCTAGCCTCAGCGGCTCACGGCTTTCTTGGGTTCCTTTGTTTTTTTCATGAAATCTCCCTGGGCAAAGTGCTTCTCGATGAGGCAGTACATCAGGATATAAAAATAGCGGCTGCCCATTTCCTTGATCTTCAATTTGGATTCTCCGTACTTTCGGTTAGTCCAGCTATTGGGTACTACTGCGTAGTCGTAGCCGCGCACCATCGCTTTGAGCGGCAGTTCAAGCGTAAGGTTGAAGTGCGGTGACAGGAAAGGTTTGATCCCCTCGATTGTGTCACGTTTGTAAAGCTTGAAAGCGTTGGTAGTATCGTTGTAGCTGATGCCCATCACCATCCGCACAATGAAGTTAGCGATCCGATTAATAAATTTCTTCAACGGTGGATAATCGATCACCTTGCCACCTTTAGTCCAGCGAGAGCCGAACACGCAATCGTAATCGCCTTCCAGCATTTTGAAATAATACTTCACCAAGTCTTCGGGATCGTCGGACATGTCGGCCATGAACACCGCCACGCAATCACCCGTGAATCGTTCGAGGCCGTAGCGGACAGCGTAACCAAATCCATTGGGCCCCAGATTGGTAAAGTACACCAGCTCAGGAATTTCGACCGACAACTCATCCAGCACCCGCAGCGTCCCATCCTTGGAATTGTCGTTGGTGACGCAAATCTCGTGCGGAATATTGTACTTTTTCAAAGTACCATGCAGCGACCGTAGCGTAGGCGTAATGGACTCTTCTTCATTATAGGCAGGAATGACAACGCTTAATTTCATTTTTTAGGTTAAAAGGTAGAACGGGGAAAGATAAAACAGTCTGTGGTTCTTACGGTAAAATGTACGGAATATTAAATTACTGGCCTTCGACTGTTCCACGGTTCATAGTCCAACCCTTAACCTTTTTATCCTCCGCCCTTTCAAGAATCCATTTCCGCACATTCGCAAACATTTCTTTTCGATTTTGCATAAACCAATCGTTAGTGGGCGCGTGAATATTGCTCAGGCCGCCGCGATGTTTAAGGTACACGCCCATTACTTCGGAAAGATACCCAATGTCGCCCCGTGCGGCAAGTTGCAGCACCAGTGCCCAATCCCCGGCGGCGGCTTTGGCGTGCCAGTCGGCAAAATCTTCGGTCAGGAAATAGTTGCGGTAAAGCAGGCTGCCCGTCGCCAGAAACCAGCGATCGGCTAGCAGATCATTAATGGTGGAAACGGGTTTTTGATCGGTTGGATTGAACAGATGCTCCGGCGAGCCGTCCTCATACGTCACCCGGACATTGTGGTGAGAGATGGCAAAATCGGGGTGGCTATCCAGAAAATCGACCTGCTTTTGAAGTTTTCCAGGATCAGTCCAGTAATCGTCGCCTTCGCAAAGCGCCACGTACTCGCCCCGGCAGGATTTCAATAGGTATAACACGTTGTTGCGGCCCGCAAACTCGCGCGGCTCATTCGGCCCGAGATTCTTGGAATGCAGGTAAGCCCTGATTTTGTCGGGATATTGAGTGGCGTATTGCCGGATAATCGCCGGGGCACCGTCCGTCGAACCATCGTCGCCGATTACAATTTCGTAGGGAAAATTAGTTCTTTGCGCTAGCGCCCCGTCCAGCATCTGCGCGATGTAGGCTTCATGATTGTACGTGGGCACACAGACCGACACCTTCATCATGACGACTCGCGAAAACGGTGCGGCAACAGGGCAAAGAAACTGTACACACGCATGATCCAATCCGGCATGATATAGTCTCGCCAGATTTCGCGGGTTTCCGTCAGTTCGGGTTGTCGCATTTGCAAGTACCTAATCGCCAGCGTAGCCCTACGAAAATAACTTTTGGCAAACTGCCGCGAATCGAGCATCATGCGGTAGTAGCGGGCGATATTCCGGCGCAGCGAGACTTCATATTTGTGCTCCGTTTCCTGATTAATGCCTTCGTACATTATGATTCGGTTACGCAGAAAACGGGCATCGCGGTAATGGTCTTTAAAACTAGCTCCTGCCTTGTTCTTGCGGTACACCGACATCGTGCCGGGTACGTAGCCAATCGGGCCGTGCTTGGCCAGGATCACGTAGCGCGGGATATCCCCACTTGTGGATTTCAAAAACCAATCGGGATAATGCACCAGACCGTTCTTGAACAGCACCGCCGACGTGGCCATAAACCAAATTTCATCCTCCCCGATCAAATCGTCCATACCGACGACCATTTTCTGATCGGGCGCGTTCACTTCGTGTGCGGGTGTACCGTCTTCGTAGGTGATGAGGGCGTTGTGAAAGCAGGCCGAAAAGTTTGGGTGGCTTTCCATAAAATCCACCTGTCGCTGCAACTTGTCGGGGCTCGTCCAGTAATCGTCGCCGTCGAGCGGGGCAATGTAAGTACCCTTGGCCAGTTTAAGCGTTTCGATGGTATTGAAAAGCCCGTTTTGCCCCAGATTTTTCTTGTGCAAAACAGGATTTACTTTTTCAGGAAAGCGCCGCTGATAATCCAAAATCACATCGCGCGTGCCGTCCGTCGAAAAGTCGTCACCCACCAAAATCTCGTAATCGAAATCCGTCCGCTGGTTGAGCGCACTTTCGATGGCCTTCCCGATGAAGGCAACCTGATTGTAAGTGAGTATGGTAACGGAAACCTTCAATTCTGAATTCTTAATGATGAATGATGAATGATGAATGATGCTTACTCTCGTAATTCATCACTCATCATTCATCACTAAATTTTATATACCTCTTTCAACATCTCCGCCGAAGGGAAATTAGGCGTAACGAGGTCGGGTTCGGGTTTGTATATGTAGGCCATCGGGTAGCCGCGCTCGATGAAGGTCGGCTCGGCGAGGTTGTTGTAGCGGAGCTGCACCGACCACCGGATGTTGTTCGTAATGTTGTCGCCGGATTGGTGAACCAGAAACGACGAAAACACCAGCATATCGCCTACTTCAAACTCCGTTTGCACGAAATCTTCGGTTTTCAGCGCCGCTGTGATGCCGCCCTGGTAGCCGGAGGCACTCGCTTCCATCAGTCCGTCGGTATGGCTGCCGGGAATAACCTGCAGGGCCCCGATTTCGGCATCCGCATCTACCATCGGAAACCAGATCACAGTGCTGTCGAGCGAGCCCTGCCCCGTGCGCCAATCCTGATGGGCGTCGAGCTTCCAGTGCTTGCTGCCCCCTTTGGACAGGAAGCGGCTGTTGAACTGCATGGCGGGCCGCGCGCCAATGACCGGCTTTTCGATGCCCAGGTCTTTGAGTACCCGCTCAATTTTTTCGCTTACCGCCAGCCGATGCAGGCTAAATGTATGCTGCACGGTCTTGCCCGTATTGATGAAGGCATTAAAGTCTTTTTCAAAAAATTCGAACATCGCATTTTCGAAAGCGTCACGGTCGTCGATGTTTACCGTTTTTCCGGTCACGCGCTTGATTTGCTGCGCAAATGTTTCTCGTGCTTCCTGATAGATTTCGGCCACGGTGTTCTTGTCCAAAAACCCGCGCAAAAGCACGTAGCCGTCTTTATTCAACTGTTCTCTTTGAGTACTCATATTGGTATCCATTTAATATTTAAAAACACCGCTATTTACATCTATACATCGCTACAATACAATGACCTGCGTCAGTTCATCTATTGATGGGGGCGCCAGCCCACTCATCAATCAAAGCTAATCTTCCCAAACCGCGTAGGCGAAACCTGCCGCGCCGAAACCGTTGCCGTTATAAAGCAGGTACTTCTTGCCGTTGTGCTCGTAGCGGTGGGCGTAATTGATCATTTCGTAATCAAAGTCCTGCGGGTTTTCCGACTTTGCAATACCCACCTGATCGTCCTTCCGATCCCAGTGTGTGCCGTCTTTTGACTCCGCGTAACCCAATCGGTAACTTTGGTTGCGGTCGGTGCGGTAGTCGCGCGTATGGCGGTAAGAATAGTACATCTTGTACAAGCCGTCTTCTTTAAATACGCTCGGCCGGCCCACCGCGTGCAGAAAATCGTCGAATTCCAGCGTGGGCACGTCACTGATTTCCCAGTGAATACCATCCTTCGAAATGGCCGACTGACCACGGTAGTAAGGTTCGGGGTAGCCGTGGATGTACTCGCACTTATGGCCCGAAATGTACCACATCCGCCAGGTACCGTCCTCATCGATCAGCACCGAAGGCTGCGCCGCCCAGAGCGGATTTTGAATGCTGCGGTCCATGATTGGGCCCCGGAACATTTTTTCGAACGTCAGGCCGCCGTCTTTACTGACCGACAGGCCCATCGATAGCCGGTACGAATTCCAGGTACGGTTCCAGCCCGTATAATACAGCCAGATATCGCCATTGGGGCGATTCACAAACCAGGCCGGCATGGCGCCCGTTTCGTCGTATTCGCCCGGTCCACCGAGTTCGAGCACGGGTTTGTCGTGGATGTACAGGATCTTCGAAGGATCGTCGTAATCTACGTCGATAAACGTGGGCCGGGATTGCCCCTCCGCGTCGCGCGACGAAAAGTAAATCCGCAAAAAATCTTCGTGCTTGTAGGCAAACGGCACTTGGGCGTGCGAAACACTATGCGCCAACGTCCCGTCGGGCTTATATATTACTCTTTTTTTATTCCACATGGTTAGTGAGCTTATGAGTTTAAAGTTTATGAGTTTTGCGGATACCTGATAAGCATCTTATACACTTATCGACCGCACGGGCGGCCCCGTCATAAACTCATAGACTAGCTTCCGCCTTCTCCGCCCTGAGCTTCCAGTTGTCCACAAAATCCTTGCCGGGGATAGGTAGGTCGATATCGATTTCGGGGGCTTTTTCCGTGACGGTGTACTCTATGACGTAAAAGGCGTTGCCGAAAATGTAGTGCAGTTTGAAGTGCTCGATGTTGGCGGGGATATCTTCCAAAGGAACCTCGGCCCGGAAGAGCGGGTTGGCTTTCCACAGTACCTGATAGGTGGGTTCGTTACGCATCCAGGGCGCGATGCTCTCGTCGCCAATCACGACTTTGCCACCGGGACGCACGACGCGCGTCAGCTCGTCGAAGGCTTTCTTTCGCTCCGAAAAGGTATTGATGCCCCCAAAATGAAATACCGCGTCGAAGGTGTCGTCCCCGAAAGGCAAGTACGAACCATTGCCCAGAAAATAATGAACATTCACCTCCGAAGTGTCCAACTTGTCCTGCGCCAGCTTAAGCATGTTGGGCGACAAGTCGGAAAGTACCGCCGTGCCGCCGGGTTTAATTTTTTCAAGAATCAGCGCCGAGTCCTTGCCCGTTCCGGCGCCTACTTCCAGAGCCGTCATGCCGGGTTTGAGGTCCATCAGCCCGATCATAAACTGCCGCGTGGCGGCTTCATCGGAATGGTTAAGCGTCTCGAATACCCAGGAAACACCCTTATCATAGCGTAAAAACGCTTGATCGTATAGGTACTGCTCACGGGCATCGCCGGGCAGTAATTCTTTGGGATACAGCACATTGACGATTCCCGTGTCACCCACTTCGTAAGTCACACCGTCCTGGCTGGTGAGACTTTTACCATCGGCGGCTAGGGTAAGGGCGGTATGGGTAGTGGGACAAACAAGGGCGTCCAAAAATTCGGGATGAGTCATGCGCGGGGTTATTAGATTTTTCTTAGTCGCGCAAAATTAATTATTTTTCGGGAAGTACGCCCATAAACGGTAGTCTACTTACCCAACGGACTGGCGAACTGACCTAAAACTTTACCGGGAATCGGCAGTTTATAGGACAAATCGGGGAAACTCTTCGTGAAATTCATAAATGCCCATGTCACGCAAGCTCTTAAAATATAAAAATTACGACATTCATTCCATCACCACCACTACGTCTGATGGGCGCCGAAATGCCAACATCGCCATGTGGCTGACCCAAACGGCGATGGATGGAAAGATGCTCTGCGTCGCCCTCGACAAAACCGACTACACGCTGGAATTGGTACAGGAAAGTGGACTGCTGAACGTGAATCTGCTGGCCGAAGGTCAAACCAAACTTATCGCCAAACTGGGCCGCAAAAGCGGGCGGGCCACCGATAAATTTAAGAACCTGGCTTATGCGTTCGATGAGCGAGGCTGTCCTTACCTTACCGAAGCGGTGGGTTACGTGCAGTGTAAAGTGACGGACTACGCCGATGGCGGTGACCACACCATCGTAATCTGCAAAGTGCTGAAACAAATTATACTCCATCCCGACCAACCCGTGCTGACGCACCACTTTCTGCGCGAGAAAGGACTGGTACGCGGGTAGGCTTTCCTACGCCCCGATTATTTCCAAGATTTCTTCGACGTATTTGCGGTCGTTGCTCAAGCGGGGCACCTTATGCTGCCCGCCCAATTTTTGGCGGCTGCCCATCCATTTGTAGAACGTTCCTTGCTTTACAAAATGGATCAGCGGGGCCAGCAAAGCCATATCCTGAAAGCGTTTGGCGTCGTAGTCGGAGTTTACCCGGCGCAATGTGGCATCTAATATTTCAGAGAATTTATTCGGATCGCCAGGTTCCTGCGAGAATTCGATGATCCACTCGTGGCGCCCCTTTGAGCCGTCGCCCATATATACGGGCCCGGCGGTGAAGTCGCTTACTACGGCTCCGGTCCGTTCGCTGGCCTCGGTGATAGCCACTTCGGCGTTTTCTACGATCATTTCTTCCCCAAAGGCATTGATAAAATGCTTGGTGCGCCCACTGATTTTAATGCGGAATGGGTACCTTGAGGTGAACTTAATCGTGTCGCCGATCAAATACCGCCACAGCCCGCTGTTAGTGGACATGATGAGGGCGTAATTCGTGTCCAGCTTCACCTCGTCGAGCGTCAGCGTGTGCGGATGCTCTTTCCCCAGTTCTTCCATCGGCATAAATTCGTAGAAAATCCCGTAATCGAGCATCAGCAGCAGCTCGCCGGGCTTGGTCAGATCGTCCTGTAAAGCGATGAAGCCCTCGGAGGCATTGTAGGTTTCTAAGTAGTAAGGTTTGGATGAGGGAAAATATTTTTTGGCAAAAAGCTCCCGGTACGGATGAAACGCCACCGCGCCATGCACGAACACCTCGAACTCAGGCCACACGTCAAGCATCGACTTTGCACCTTGCTGTTCCATGATGCGGTCCAGCAGCACAATGGTCCAGGTCGGGACACCCAAAAGACTCGTGACGTTTTCCTGCGCACAGATTTCGGCCATTTTCTCCAGTTTCTCTTCCCAATTGTCGAGCAGCGCCACTTCCAGTGGGGGCGTTCGAATAAGCTGCGCCCAGGCGGGCAGATTTTGCATGATAACGCCCGACACATCGCCCGCCTGCGTACTTGGGTCGTAGGGATTAGGCCCAATGGTACCGCCGATGGATAACCCTTTCCCGTCAAATACTTTGGTGTCGGGCTTGTTGGCCACCAGTAGCGTCATCATATCCTTACCGCCCATATAATGGCACTCCTCCAGCGATTCGGGCGTGACGGGGATGTACTTGCTGCGGGCATTGGTGGTGCCTGACGATTTGGAAAACGACTCGACCGGCGACGGCCACAGCACGTTCGGTTCGCCTTTCAAGACCCGTTCAATGTACGGAAACAGCGTTTCATAAGTCGAAACGGGTACCTGCTCCCGAAATTCCTGCACCGTTTTAATCTGACTGTAATGGTACTTCATCCCCCACTCGGTGTAGCGAGCGGTGGCCATGAGCGCCTCAAACATCTCCTGCTGCGTTTCGTCGGGATGCGCCATGAAGTTCTGAATGCGCTGTAGCCGTCGCTTCATAAACCAGACAATCATGTCGTTGACCATTTCCATTCTTAGGCGTTTAGGAAAAAAAATACCCGCGATTCACGCTATACTAATCAACTTTGAGCTCACTTTAAATACCGATCAGGATAGTCTGTAATCAGCCCGTCCACGCCCATCGCTTTCACTTTGCGCATTGCGTCGATTTCATTGACGGTCCAGGGGATGACCTGAATGCCTTTTCCGTGGAGTTGCGCCACTTTTTCCTTTGAGATCAACTTGTAGTTAGGACTGTAAATAGCCGGTTTGAAGCCTAAGTCATCCAGGTTTTTATCGATGCCTTTCAAGTTGGAAACCAGCGCGGACAGTTTTACTTTTTCGTACTTTCCGGTCTGCATCTGTTTTTGCCAATACTTCAACACCTCAAAATCGAAACTTTGCAGCGTCACGCGCTCCGGGGGTACGTTCGTTTTAATGACTTCATACACCAAATCAGAAAATGCGGCGGGTTGGGGCTGGGATTTGTCGTATTCCGATTCTTCGCTCTTGATCTCGATGTTGTAGGCCACGGGCAGGCGGTTATGGGCACGGCAGTAAGCCTCGGCTTTCTGGAGCACCTCACTCAGCAGCGGTTTGTAGGTTTTGATTTTCTGCTGCTCGGGAAAAGCGGCGTTGCCCTTTGATCCAATGTCGTATTTTCTGATTTGGGCGTAATCCAGTGTGTAGAGATTGTCGCCCTTGCCTTTTTCAATCGGTTTGCCGTCGGGATCAAGGGCGTAGCTATTGAGGAAATGTGGCTCGTGTGACACGACGACCTGCCGGTCTTTGCTGATGACCACGTCCATTTCCAGCGTCGTGACCCCGAGTTCAAGCGCCTTTTCGAAAGCGGGCCAGGAGTTTTCGGGCATCAGGCCCCGGCAACCGCGGTGGCCTTGCAGGTCAAAGTTTTGGGTTTGCGCCTGCGCATGTTGTAAGTAACAAAGGCACAAAGTCAGGATCCCGACCCAAGCAAAGGCCCGGAGAGGGGCCCGCTTGTGGAGGAATGAAATGAGGTAGGGACAAATGGTATTGAAGAATCTCATTGTTGTTGGTCGCTTTACAAAGGGGCACAGTTGGCACAAGCAGCGGGTGCAGTTTTAGCTAAGATAAGCGAACTGGATGGACTGTCAAAAATCGGCGACGGGTTTTTATTTGAAAGTGGTTACCCATGAGGGTCTTGTTTTCGCCCAGCGCGTTGCCTCGAGGCCTTTGCCCACGCCGTAATGTTCGGCCGCATGGCTAAGGCCGAATGAAATCAGAATATCATCGTCCCCCAATCACCACCTCACCCTTACCGTAGGTCGGGAATACCAAGTCAGTCAGTACTTTTTCGCCGCCGTTGGCGAAGACTTCCACGACTGAGTGGTCGACGATGATATTGAGCCGGAGTTCGCCGTTTTTGGGCGCAACGGACATGGATTCCACGCTGGCGAATTTCTCGTGAAAGGCTACGTTGCCCGACTTCGTACGGTCGAAGGACAGCGTTTCGGTGGCGGCGTCGTAGCTCAGGACGGTTTTCTCCTCGCCGTTTTGCAGCAACGCAATGGCGAAGCCCTCGACATCAGCCATTTCTATAGTCAGGTCGATGCGGTAGTCGTTGCCTTCCATTTTTAGGGCGACGCCCGCCGCCAGATCGGCGGCTTTCATGGTCAGAATTTTGCTGGGGATTTTATTGGGGAAAATGGGCTTCTGGATAAGTGTATACAGCCCGTCAAGGTTTTGCAGAAATACCTGGCGCGGTAACGAAAACATACCGCGCGAGCCAGCAGTCGGGATGCTGTTGGCGTACGCCCAGTTATTAACCCAACCGATGATGATGGGCTGCGGCTGCGTGGCGGGCAAGTTGTTAAAGGGAATGGCCGCGTAGAAATCCTTGCCATGGTCGACCCGGAATACGCCCCGCTGCCGCTGCGCCTTGAAGCGCTTGCCGTCAAAGTCACCCACGAAGTACTGCATGCCCGTAAATTCGGTATCCTCGGCGGCGCTCGAAATCATCATGACCCATTTGATCTCGCCGGTTCCCTGCACGGGCACTCTGATCAGCGCAGGGCATTCCCAGATTTTGGCAACGTCGCCCGTGCGGCCAAATTCACTCAGCAGTTTCCATTTCTTCAAATCAGCCGACTCGTAGATCTGCACCATGTACTGCTTCGGCTTGACCACCACCATTTTCCATTTACCCTGGTACCAAAACACGTTTGGATCACGGAAGTCCTTCAACTTAATATTCAAAATAGGGTTTTTGCTGTAATAGGTCCAGGTTCGGCCCTTGTCGACGCTGGACGCCAGACTTTGGTGCTGCGCGATAGCGCTGTCGCCCTTATGGACATTGGAGGTATAAATCGCGACCAGCCCTTTCTTGAAACCTTCCTCAAAAAAACCGGAGGTATTGAGGCTGTCCACCACCACGCTACCCGAGAAAATCGAAGTTTCGGTACTGTCGGCGTTCTTATATTCTTTCAGCGCGACAGGTAGTTCCTCCCAACTTAGCAGATCCTTGCTCACGGCGTGGCCCCAACTCATATGGCCCCAGGTAGCACCAAAGGGGTTGT
>JBBSSJ010000101.1:0-14852 GCA_038242095.1 Cytophagales bacterium | reverse complement strand
TTTCCAAATAAAGGCAGAATTAGCCAATTTTGCCACCCGGACTTTTAAAATAAACAGAAACCCATCGTTAGGCGGGCCGGATTTGCGCCTTTGTTCTTTTAATAGCGTGTCATGAATTCCCACACCCCTTTTATTTATGTTTGAACTCAAAAACAAAGTAGCCCTCGTTACCGGAGGAGCTAGTGGCATCGGACTGGCGATTGCGACGATCTTTGCCCGGCAGGGTGCCTTAGTCCATATTTTGGAAATTAACGCGGAACAGGCAGATGCTGCCGTAGCCCAAATTACCCAAGCCGGAGGCCAGGCCCGCGCGCACACGCTTGACCTTTCGCAACAGGGGAAGGTAGTTGAGACGATCGATGGCATCGCGGCGGAGCATAAAATTGACATCCTGGTCAATAATGCGGGTATTGCGCACATCGGTAAGGCGCATACTACGGTCGAGGCAGACTTCGACCGGGTGATGAGCGTCAATGTCAAGGGCGTTTATAATTGCCTTTTCGCTACCATTCCGCATATGCAACGGCAGGGCGGGGGCGTGATTCTCAACCTCGCCTCGGTCGCCGCGACCGTTGGCTTGGTGGATCGCTTTGCCTACTCGGCCAGCAAAGGCGCGGTACTCGCAATGACGCTTTCGGTGGCGAAGGACTACCTGCCCGACCAGATTCGCTGCAACAGCATCTCGCCTGCGCGGGTCCACACCCCTTTTGTCGATGGTTTTATTGCCAGAACCTACCCGGGACGAGAGCAGGAAATGTTTGAAACCTTATCCAAAACTCAACCCATTGGTCGCATGGCCAAACCGCAGGAGATTGGGGCGCTGGCGCTGTACCTTTGTTCTGATGAGGCCGCTTTCGTCACGGGCTGTGACTACCTGATCGACGGCGGATTCCAGAAACTGAACACTTAATCCTAAAATTACGACATGAAACTATTTCGCTTTGGCGCCTACGAACAGGAAAAGCCCGGTGTACTGATGGCGCAGGATAGAAGGCTGGACGTCTCGGCCTTTGGGGAGGATTACAACGAAAAATTTTTCGCGTCCGACGGCCTTTCCCGTTTGGCCGACTGGTTGAAAGCACACGCGGCGGACTGTCCGGAAGTACCCGGCGAGGTGCGGTTGGGTTCGTGCGTGGCGCGGCCTTCCAAGCTGATTTGTGTAGGGCTCAACTACGCCAAGCACGCCGCCGAGTCAGGTGCGCAGCCACCCGCCGAACCCGTAATTTTTTTCAAAGCTACCTCCGCGCTCTGTGGTCCCGCGGATCGGCTTGTCATTCCCAAAAATTCTGTGAAGACTGACTGGGAGGTAGAACTGGCCGTGATTATCGATAAAAAAGCCAGCTACATCGAAGAAACCGACGCGATGAATTACGTGGCGGGCTACGCCCTACACAACGACTATTCCGAGCGTGAATTTCAGCTGGAGCGCGGCGGGCAGTGGGTCAAGGGAAAAAGCAACGATACCTTTGCCCCCATCGGACCGTTCCTGGTGACCAGAGACGAAATAGCTGATCCGCACGATTTGCCGATGTGGCTGTCGCTGAACGGTACCCGCATTCAGGATTCCAACACAGCCGACATGATTTTTTATATCCCCAAAATCATCAGCTACCTTAGCCAATTCATGACACTGCTGCCAGGCGATATTATTTCTACCGGCACGCCCGAAGGGGTTGGGTTGGGTATGAAACCGCCCCAATACCTCAAG
Organism: Cytophagales bacterium; assembly: GCA_038242095.1. Lineage (GTDB taxonomy): Bacteria > Bacteroidota > Bacteroidia > Cytophagales > Spirosomataceae > Persicitalea. Next base: position 13,144 of record JBBSSJ010000101.1, on the reverse strand, counting down.
CCCGGCGATATCGTCGAGCTCGGGATCGAAGGCCTTGGAACGCAGCGGCAGGAAGCAATGGCGTGGCAGGCCTGACCGTAGGGGCACTTTCCTGGCACACAAGTTGCGCGCACGAAGGCGTGGGGATTCATCAACATTCAGAATTTCAATTTGAGAAAAGGGCTTAGTCAACTCGTGCTGTTCGTCGGATTACTGGGGCTGTTTGGGTACCGTCCGCAACCCGTTCGCGCGGTGGAAGTGCGGGTGTTGAGTTTCAATATTCACCACGGAGAAGACAAATGGGGTAGCTCGAACTTACGGGAAGTTGTCAAGATAATTCGCGACCAAAAGCCGCAACTCGTTGCTTTACAGGCGATCGATAGTTTGTTGCAGGAGGATGGTACGCTTAATTTTCAGCTCCGGCGGCTCGCCACTCAGGTGGGGATGTACTACGTGTACGCCGCGTCCGACCGGATCAGTAACGGAAGCCAGGGCGTGGGTTTATTATCGGTTTGGCCCTTCGAAAATACCCAGCAAATCGCCATGCCACATTCCTATGGCGCGGACCCGCGCATGATGCTGTGCGGACTGGTCAGCCCGACCAAGGGAATGAACTTCCGGGTATGTACCGTCAGAATGGAATACGCTTCCGTGTTCGACCGGGCCATGCAATCGGCCTACGTCAACCATATGCTGACGCCGAGTATTCAGCCCGTCGTCTTGGCGATGGACATGGGTGCGCGGCCCAACGAGCAGCCGTATTTTTCGTACCGCAAAGACTGGATTGACGCCGCCAAGGGTTCCTATTTGCCGACTTGGACGGAGGGCATCTCGGGCGATCGGCTCGATTACATCATGGTACTTCGTAACACGCGGGTTCGGGTCAAGTCCTACAATGTGGTCCGGGAATATCCCGACGCCTCCGACCATTTTCCAATTTCGGCTACCTTTGAATTTTGGTAAAATCCCGGCAGAACCCGGAACTATCTCTATCTTAGCTTTGAAAAAGGAATACCAAACTCAAATTGTAAAATGAAAAGGATATTACTCACGCTGTTGGCGGGATTGACGCTTTCGGTGGCTGTGGCGCAGACGAAGCAGGAAAAAGAAGTACTCGACCGCGTGGAAATGTGGCGGAAAGCGGTCGTTGGACAAGATGCCAAAACGCTGGACCAGATGCTGGCGAATGAATTGTCGTATGGGCATTCCAACGGGCACATCGACACCAAGGACTCTTTTATCAATACCATCAGGGATAAAAAGGAGGTGTACAACGAGCTTAATATCGACGACATGACCGTCAATGTGGTTGGGAAAAACGCGCTCGTGCGGCACAAAATGACGGGAACCATGACCCTACAGGATGCGAGCGTCAGTAAGCCGAATCTAGGCGTGTTGCAAGTATGGACCCAGACCAGCAAAGGCTGGCAACTCTTGGCCCGACAGGCCTTTAAATTGTAATCATGGGGGTTTTATGGTCGAAATCAGGCAATTCAGGTCAGGTGACGAAAGAGATTTAGTTCTTCACGCCAATGATTACGAGGTGGTGGCTACACTACGAGATGCGTTTCCGCATCCTTACACCTATCTAGATGCTACCCAATGGATCGAGGCAAGTCAAAAAGATACCGAAGGATCAATACGAAGAGCTATTGTGCTGAATGATAGATTGATAGGCGCAATTGGTGCTTTGCGTGATTCAGACGTCCACAGGTTTAATGCCGAGGTAGGTTACTGGTTAGGCAAGTCCCATTGGGGAAGGGGCTACGCCACGCAAGCACTTCAATCGTTTGTACCTTGGCTTTTTGCTCATACTGATTTGAATCGTCTTTACGCGGGCGTGTTTGGTTTCAATCAGCCTTCGATGCGGGTGCTGATCAAGGCCGGGTTTCGACAAGAGGCCATTCACAAAGATGCGATTTATAAAAACGACCAATTTTGGGATGAACATTACTATGTGAGACTTTCCACTTTCCATTGAACAAATGCCTTCCATTGTTATCGCCATCGACGGCTATTCGAGCTGCGGCAAAAGCACCACTGCCAAGCTCGCGGCCGCCCAACTTCACTACGCCTACATCGACACCGGAGCGATGTACCGCGCGGTGACGCTACATTTTATTCAAAACCATATCGCCCTTACTAACCCCAGGGAGGTGAGCAAAGCGCTGGACGATCTGCACATCACCTTCCGCCGCCATCCTGAAACCCGGCGTAACGACACCTATCTCAATGGGATGAGTGTCGAGGACGAGATCAGGAAAATGTATGTGTCCGATCGGGTGAGCGAAGTAAGCGCCGTGGCCGAAGTGCGCCACGCTTTGGTAGCGCAGCAGCAAAAAATGGGAAGGGGAAAAAACATCGTCATGGATGGGCGTGATATCGGAACGGTTGTTTTTCCCGAAGCCGAGCTGAAAATATTCATGACCGCCGATCCGCTCATGCGCGCGCAGCGGCGGCAGGCCGAATTACTGGCCAAGGGCGACTTGGTGGATTTACCCGAAATCGTGGCAAACTTACGGAAGCGCGACTACATCGATACCCACCGCGACGAAAGTCCGCTCCGGCAAGCGGATGATGCGCTTTTGATCGATAATACGTTTATGACCGTAGATGAACAGGTGGAGATGGTCGTGCAACTGGCCGACGAAAAAATAAGCCGCGCCGTGCGGAAGCGCGATGATCGGATCAAAAAATGAAAACTACGGATTACGATTACCTGATTGTCGGGCAAGGATTGGCCGGCACGGCCCTAGCGTGGCATTTGCTCGAAGCGGGCAAGCGCGTCCTGATCGTCAACGACGCCACGTTGCCCTCCGCCTCATTGGTAGCCGCCGGAATCTACAATCCGCTTACGGGCCGCAAACTCGTGAAGACCTGGCTGGCCGATGCGCTGTTTCCCTACGCGCTGAAATTTTACCACCAGCTTGAAGCAAAATTGAACATTCGGCTGGTGTATCCGGCCAACATATTCAGGCCGTACCGCTCGGCGGAAGAAAAAAAGAACTACGAGCACTACGCTTCGGAGGAAAATGTGGCCAAGTATATTGCGCATCCATCTGATAATCAGAGTGCAAATTTTGGAATAAACGCACCTTTTGGCGGATTGGAGGTGACGGGCTCCGGTTGGGTGGATCTCAGCGCGTTGATCGAATCAAGCAGAGCGGAATTTATTAAAAACGGCCAATACCTTGAAAATAAATTTGATAGTAATGATTTGATCATTAGTGAAGGTAGTATAAATTGGAAGGGCTTTTCTATCGGTAAAGTGCTATTTTGTCAAGGCGCTGATGGCCGCGAGAATCCATTATTCGGCTGGCTGCCGTTCAGCCCTGTGAAAGGGCAAATTCTCGACGCGACTTTTTCCAATCTCAAAACCGATCAGATCGTCAATCAGGGAATATTCATCATGCCGGGCCGGGAGGCTGATCACTACCGTATTGGGGCGACCTACTCTTGGCATGACCTTGACTGGAACATCAGCGACGACGGCCGCACTTACCTCGAAGACAAGCTTAAACCGCTGCTCGACGGGGGTGGATACACGATCCGCAATCAGCAAGCCGGCCTTCGGCCCGCGAGCAAAGACCGCCGACCGCTGATCGGCATGCACCCGGAATTTGCCGCCGTTGGGCTATTCAATGGCTTGGGAACCAAAGGCGTTACCCTGGGACCGTATTTTGCCAATGCGTTTGCAGCGTACCTTGAGAACGGGAAAGAATTGATTCCGGAAGTGAATATCGACCGCTATTTTTCGTTATATTACCATTATTGACAGCACCCTGATCTCTGATGAAGCTAATTTTCCACTCCAATACCTTTACCACTACGGTTGCTTGCCTGCTGCTATGGGCGTGTTTTCCCGCCCAGGCGCAGCGCTATCCGTCCCAGGAAAAATTTGGCAAGAACCGAATTCAATACCGTACCTTCGACTGGAAGATTTTCAAGACTTCTAACTTTGAGGTGTACCATTACCAGGGCGGCACCAACATGGCGCGGCTTACGGCGCAGTTTGCCGAGCAGGAATTCGATCGGATCACCGAGATTCTTGGTTATACGCCCTACAACAGAATCAAGATTTTCCTTTACAATTCTCCCGCTGAACTCGCGCAGAGCAACATGGGCCTGGCTACATTCAGTGACCTGGGTGATAACGAAATCGCTTTGGCGCAGTCGCGCGTCGAAATTGCTTTCACGGGCGACCAGATAAGCTTCCGGAAGAAACTGGTCATGGAGGTGTCGCGGCTTTTTGTTTACGATATGCTTTACGGCGGAAATCTGAAAGATGCCCTGCAAAGTTCACTTTTGCTCTCGCTGCCCGATTGGTTCATGTCGGGTATTGCCGCTTACATTGCCGAAGGTTGGACGCCCGAGTTGAGCGATTACATGCGCGATGTGTCTTTGCGCCGGCCCATCAAGAAGCCCGCCTTGCTTACCGGCGAGGATGCCACGCTGATCGGGCAGTCGATGTGGAATTTCATCGCCGAGCGCTACGGCCGGGACAACATCTCCAACATTCTCAACCTCACCCGCATTATCCGCACCGAGCAAACCAGCATTACCAGCACGCTCGGTATTCCGTCCTATTCCCGCTTTTTGCAGGAGTGGCGCAGTTTCTATTCTCAGGCATCGGAGGCTGCCAAAAAAGGCTATACCGAGCCGCAGACGGCATGGACCTACGGGTTGCAGGGGTTTGATGAAGTTAACGAAAACGTTTCTGTCCGGCTGTCGGCCGACAAAAAATGGATTGCCGTCAGTGAGTACCGTAAGGACCGCTACAAAGTAAGCGTCTTCAATTTGGAAACGGGCCGTAGTCTCGTTTTGCGACAAGGAAGCATCGGGATTGGCGAGGTGCAACAGCGGGGCACGTTACCTTTGGTTGCCTGGACCAAGTACAATACGTTAGCCGTGGTAGTGAAAGAAAATAACCGGCAGAATTTATTTATTTACGACAAGCTATCCACTAAGCGTCCATCCATTGCACTCAAAAGGAATATACGGGGATTGGACCAGATTCTGGGCATGGATGTGTCGGAAGATGGTACGATGCTGGCTGTCAGTGCCGACAAGGGGGGCAAGAACGATCTTTTCCTGATCAGTGTGGCGCGCGCTTCCGTGCTCCCGCTCACCAACGACCTGTACGACGACCTGGCGCCGCGCTTCGTCTCCGGTTCGGCGCGGCGGGTAGTGTTTACGTCTAACCGCAACAGCGATACGCTGAGCACCGAAAAAGTGGATTATAAAGTCCTGGGCACCGAAGTGGCGCTCTACGAGCATGACGGTGACCCACGGGCTGAGACCCTAACACGAATCGTTGGTTCGCTGGGCCAAACTTTGACCGCCGTGAGGGCTAAAGACGATGCCATCTTTTTCCTCTCCGACCATAAAGGGATAAAGAACCTTTTTAAGTACGACCGCCAATCGAAATTGACGAGTCAGCTCACAAATTATATATTTACGATCAGGAATGCTGACATTTCCCTGGAGAATACCGGAGGCATCGTGTACTCGCGCCTCGATAACGGGGCCTTCCGCCTGGAATATGTCAATCGGCTCGATCCTGACGCTACCCTTGACTCACCGATATTAGCCCGGGGCGCTGAAGGGAGGCAAACCGCTAAGGCCGTCGCGCCTTCGGCTACGAATTCCGGTGCCGATACGGCCATGATAAAGCTAGCAGTCACGGCCCTCGGCCTGCGGCCGGGTGAAGTCGACACGGATCAATATCAGTTTGATGAGGACGTACTTAAGGCCTACGAGTTCCGGCAGAAGCGGGGAACGCTGACCAGCAAGGCCCCCGCATCGATTCCCCGTTCACGCCGCCGGGACAATATTTCGGTGAAAGGTCCCTACGATTATAAGGGGCTCTTTATTGCCAACGATGCTTCGTCTGAATGGCGCATCGATCCCATCCGGGGGTTTGGCTATGCGCAGTCCATTTTTATGAACGATCTGCTCGAAAACCATGTCATCAAAGCCGGATTCTTCGTATCGTCGACTTTCAGGAATAGCAATCTTTTTGCCGAGTACCGCAACAACACCTACCGCATCGATTTTGGTGCGCGAATCGACCGCCAAAGCCTTTTTGTTCTGAACGAAGGGGCAAACCAAAAGTACCGGTTCAACCAATTAAAACTCACGGCCTCCTATCCGTTCTCGGTGCATTCGCGTATCGATTTCAGCCCCACGTATACGGCCACGCGGCTCGTGGATCTTGAGCTTATCTCCAGGCCTGATTCCTCTACCAGTTACGGCGGGTTTGTTTCGGAGTTTGTGTTTGACAACACCAACACCAACGGCATGAATATGGTAGAAGGCACGCGTTTCAAGATCAGGTACGAAAACCAGTTGGGTATTGGTCAGGCCTACCAAAACTTCAACCGGTTAAGCATAGACCTGCGCCGTTACCAAAAAATACACCGCGATCTGATCCTCGCCGTCCGGCTGGCCTACAGTCGTTCCGGTGGACGGGCCCCCAAGCAAAGCATCCTGGGCGGGATGGAGAACTGGGTGTCTAATAAAAAGGACTTTCGGCCGACGGGCACGGCCGATCCAATGCGCTTTCAGCCCGGCTTTGACAATCGGGATATTTTCTTTACCGAATTTGCCACCAATCTGCGCGGGTTTAACCTCAACCGGCTGTCGGGTACCAACTACATGCTGGGTAACTTCGAATTGCGGATACCGCTTATAAAGTACCTTTACCGGGGTCCGATCACTTCCAACTTCCTGCGTAATTTTCAGGTCGTTGGCTTCACCGACATCGGTACAGCCTGGACCGGAAAAGGGCCATTCAGCCCTGAGAACAGTCTGAACACGGAAATTGTCGGCGGACCGCTCGATCCTTTCCGGGCTACGGTAACCAACTTCCGCAGTCCTTATCTGTTTGGCTACGGCGTCGGCGCCAGGACCATGCTCTTCGGATTCTACGTCAAGTTCGACTACGCCTGGGGTGTCGATAATGGCGTGACCAATAAGCCAATACCCTACCTCACGCTGGGTTACGATTTTTAAAATAAAACGCTTGCAAAATGCGCACGGGGCTGGAATCATCTGATTCCAGCCCCGTTCTGCTCTAGCCCGTGACTGGGTCCCCATTCTTGTGCGTATCGCCCGCAAAGCATTGAGGCAAAATCCTGATTAATTTTCTCGTAAAACCGTTTCTGTGTTTGTGGCACCTTTTTAGCTAAGAGTATTTTCTAAAAACCAACGCCCATACCGTCTCCTAACTGCTTGTGGTAGTAGTGCATCGCCAAATTCCTGAAAAGCATGAAACGCTTTAGTGGAGGTAAGAGACCGTATTTATCCCATTGTTTGGTTTAGGGATGGCCAAAGCAATAATTTGGCATAGTTCATGATGATAAGTAGGTAGTCAAAGGCAATAAATCCTGCTGGTTGGCCGAACTCCAGAACCTAGATATTTTTCATGAGGCGCAATCCTATACTATATGAGAGGCAATTTACACTTCAAAGATAGTGTGCATTCGGCGGCACAATTACTTGCCAAAACGCTTTACTGCAACATTTGTACATTGATTGTCAGGATTTTAACAAATACATTTGTTGACTCTTTAACGCGCTATGGTTTCTGTTCTTCGCGAATAGGAATGATCCAGCTTCCTGCGGGTAGATTCCTGTCAGGGCTTTACTATTGTCTTATAATCAGGCTTGGCAGGATGTTGATGAACAGGGAGGGCCCACCTGGTTTTGGGTTACACACGACATACGCCACAAAATCACTACAGGTCTATTTAAAGCCGTTTCTATGAACACCAAACTTTTACTTAAGAAACTGATATATTTTTTCAAAATGGTGAGCGCGATGAAGGTATCGGCTCTCCGTTGGCTTTCTTCAAGAACCGCATCGGTAAACAATCTGCCTTCTCCGAGCGTATATTCGGGTACGTTCCGTTACCTGTTTGAGCGTACGTACGCGGGCAAGCTACAAACCAGAATGCTGACTTTCGCAGCGGTGTTTCTTTTTGCGTTTACCAGCGCGTGGGCACAAGTCGATCTAAGTCTTTCCAAAAATATCGACAAGTCGAAGCCGACGATCGGCGAGACCATTAAATACACAATTACTGTCAAGAACAGCGGGATACTTCCCGCAACGGGCGTAGTGGTGAAGGACAGTCTGCCAGTAGGGGGCGTAAGCTACGTAAGCAACGCGATTGTGCGAGGCACCGGTAGCTACGTATCCGCCACGGGCATGTGGAACGTCGGCACGGTAGCGCCTGGTGATTCGGCTATGTTGGATATCACCGCCACGGTATTGGCGCAGGGTGTCTTTTTCAACATTGCCGAAGTAGTGGCCATGAATTAGGACGACATAGATTCGTTTCCCAACGACGGCGCCTTCGATCAGGACGACCTTGCTTCTATTTGTTTTTCGGTACCCATCGACTATTTGCCCGGCGACGAATTTACGGTTTCCGTTCCCAACGGATATAAGGGAATCGTGTGGTATTACAATGGCGTTGCCATCAAAGACTCGGTTTTGGTTGACGGAAGCGTGCGAGCCAGAGCGGATGCGGACTTGACCCTGACCATTATGGGGCCGGGTTCGTATACATTTATATCCACAGTAGGCGTATCGTGTCCCGCTTCGGGCTGCTGCGCCTTCGAAATCGTCGACGCGCCAATATTCGATTTGGCTTTAAGCAAAAATCTCGCTCCCGGTCAGAAAGCTACGGTTATGCCCGGCGACATCGTCACCTTCCGTTTACATGTGAAAAACGAGGGCAACCTGATTGCGACGCAAATCGCGCTGACTGATTCGCTTCCCGCCGGGCTTAGCTTGGCCGACGGAAGCTGGACTGCCAAGGGCATCGGCACCATCGCTACTTTGAATACACCGATTCCGGGTCCTTTGGCACCGGGTGATTCTATTCCGGTAGACATCATGGTTAAAGTGGCCTCGGGTTTCATCAGCGGTGCGCTGACCAACTACGCGCAGATTCAGGACGCCAAGAATAAGGACGGCAATCCTATAAATGACAAGGACTCCACGCCGGGTAACGGCTTCAACAACGGAGAGGACGATGATGACAGTGAGCCGATCAACGTTTCGCCGACGCCTTATGGTAGCATCGGCGACTTCGTATTCTTCGACAAAAATAACAATGGGGTTCAGGATGCTGACGAAATGGACGGTATCGACAGCGTAAAAGTCGAGCTGCAAGACGCTCAGATGGAGGTCATAAGAACGGTTTTTACCAAAGATGGTGGTAAGTACCTGTTCGATTCGCTGGTGACCGGTACTTACTTCGTGAAATTCTACGCCGGTAAGGGCCAAACTTTTGTGAAGCCTGCTCAGGGTGGTGATCCTACCAAAGATAGCAACGCGGGCGAAAACGGAACGGCTGGTAAGTCAAACGCCATTACGATCGATCCGTCCAAGGATGTAGCCGATACGCTGCTCAACAACCCGAATATCGACGCCGGTATTGCGCCGCAGTGCCCGGTCATTAGGCTGACCGTAACGCCCGACCAGAATATTTGCGTGGGTGAGACGGTAATGCTGAGCGCCACGGCTAGTGTGGAGGGCACGACGATCAAGTGGTACTACGCCGCCATCGGCGGTACGCCCTTCGTGACGAGCACCAGTGGCGAGAAAATCTCGCTCAGCCCGACTTCCACGACGACTTACTACCTCGAAGCCACAACGGCCGATGGTTGTACGAGCGTGCGCACCCCGATCACGGTGGTTGTGAACGCCAAGCCCGCCACGCCAACCTGCACGGGCAACGTACAAAACACTTGTCCTGCGACAACAGTAGACCTGACCGCCCTCACGATCTCGCCCGTATCCACTGCGGGTGGTGTGTTCGAGTGGCATGTCGGTCCATCGCCAACCTCAGCGTTGGTGACCGATTCTACGAAAGTAGTGGGTGGTAAATACTACTTATTCGAGAAATCGCCCGCGGGCTGTTACAGTAACCCGGTACCAAAAATGGACGCATTGACCATCTTGATTAATCCAACGCCAGCGCCGGCCTTCGGTGTGGCTTGTGACGACACGCTGATTTGCCTGGGCAAGAGCACCAAGCTGATCGGCTTCGCACGGGGCTCTACCATCAAGTGGTATACCTCGGCAACGGGCGGAACGGCTATCGGTTCGACGCCTAGCGGTGGCAAACTGGTGGTAACGCCGGGTGCCACAACTACCTACTACGCCGAATCCATTAGCGACAAAGGTTGCGCAGGCAGCGAGAGAACGCCGGTAACAGTGGTGGCGCAGCCTTGCTTCTCCGATCTCGCCGTAGTGAAAACGGTGATCACGCCCGGTCCTTACTCGCCCGATCAGCAGATTAACTATTCAATCAATGTGACCAACCTGGGCATTGGAAACGCCGCAAGCGTAACGTTAGCCGATGTGCTGCCTGCTTCTCTGACCTACGTTTCTGCGACGCCAGCCGGTGAATACAGCAACGCCACGGGCGTCTGAACGATTGGCAACATGATTGCCGGTTCTAACCGCGTGTTGATCGTGACGGCTAAGCTCAATGACAACGCTTCGGGCAGCATCGTTAACACTGCTATCGTGAAGAGCCCGGACAATGATCCCGGCAAGACGGACAACGATACGTCGTCGGTAACCATTGAAGTAGGCAACCTGGCTGACCTGATGTTGGCTAAGAAAGTCTCCAAGGTGAATCCGTTGTCGGGCGAAACGATCACGTACACATTGGAAGTGATGAATAAAGGTCCGCAGATCGCCACCAACGCGGAAGTGACGGACCAACTGCCTGCCGGACTGGAATTCGTTTCCAGCGACAACTTCTCCAAGACGGGCAACACGCTGAAAGGCGCAATTGCCAGCGTCGGGGTGGGTGAAACCAAAACACTGAGCTTTATGGCGAAAGTAACGGGAACCGGCGCGCTCAAAAACATCGCGCAGATCAGCAAGTCTGATCAAAAAGATCCCAACTCGACGCCTGGGAATGGATATGACAACGGTGAGGACGACGAGGCTTCGGTTACGGTCAACCCAGGTTGCCCAACCATCGAGCCACCGCTCATCGCCTGTGCCAACACCAATGTGTGTGTGGGTACTACCGTCACGCTGACTTCGGTCGGCTGTAAAGACGGTACCGTCAAATGGTCGAACGGGATGACCGGTGCTTCCATAGTCGTGACGATCAACGAGACGACCACTTTCACTGCTTCTTGCCAGAAGGGTGAATGTAAGAGCGCCGAATCGAATCCGATCACAATCAACGTAGTAGCAGCCGTTAAGCCGGTATTGGCCAGCAACGTCAGCACAGTATGTGCCGGAGGAAGCGCGACGCTGAGCGCCGCCAACTGCAACGGTGTATTGATGTGGTCTACAAGTGCTACCGGCTCGCCGCTGGTAGTAGCGCCAACCGAGACGACTACCTACACTGCCGAGTGCCGGAAAAACAGCTGTGTAAGCGAGATGGCCTCGATCACGATTAAAGTCGGAACTCCGGGTCCCGCACCGGTTGTGACTTGCGGCAAGATGGACATCTGTCCTGGTGAAAGTGTGACGTTGACCGCTCACGATTGTGAAGGCATCGTGCAATGGTCGAACGGAGCCACGGGCGCTTCCACCACGGTGAGCCCAACTGCCACGACTTCCTACACCGCCAAATGTGTGGTAGGTAGCTGCGAGAGCCAGGAGTCGGAGCAGCACACCATTACGGTGACCAGCCCGAAAGCCCCGGTGATCGCGACCAATAAAGAAACTGTCTGCCCGGGTGGTGTCGTCACGCTGACGGCCATGGGCTGCGAGGGAACCGTAAACTGGTCAAATGGCCAGACCGGCGCCTCGATTCAGGTAACGCCGAACGCAACGAAGACCCTTACCGCAACGTGTAAGACATTGGCTTGCGAAAGTGGCGAATCCGATATGTTGACGATCAAAGTTGTAGCGCCAGTCGCGCCGATCATTGCCAGTGACAAGACGGTAGTATGCTCCGGCGATTCGGTCACGCTGACCGCCGCAGGATGCGCGGTTATGGTGAAATGGTCGAATGGAATGATGGGTGCCAGCATCAAAGTCGCGCCAAACGCTACCACCAACTACACCGCCGCCTGTAAGATTGACGACTGCGAGAGCGGTGCTTCCAACACGGTAACGGTCAACGTGAACACCTCAGGCAAAGCACCGGTCATTGCCGCCGGCAAGTCCGACATCTGCGTCGGTGAGGGAGTGATGCTGACCGCTACGGGCTGCACAGGTATGGTGAAATGGTCTAACGGCGCCGAAGGTGCTTCGATCAAAGTATCGCCTGCATCAACTACCACCTACACCGCCATTTGTAAAGCCGCCACGGGAACCTGCGCCAGCGGATCTTCCAACCCGGTGACCATTAAAGTGGGCGCACCGAATGCGCCGACGGTAACGGCCACCAAACTGACGATCTGCAATGGAGACAGCAGCGTACTGACGGCGGCTGGCTGCATCGGTACGATTATGTGGAGCACCGGTGCCACCACGGCCAGCATTGTGGTGAAGCCGACTGCGGCCACCACTTACATAGCCGGGTGTGTCAGCGGAACGTGCACGAGCGCCAAGTCTGAGATCAAGATCGATGTCACCACAACGCCTGCCCCAACGGTCATTTGCTCTACGGATAGCATCTCTAAGGGAGGCAGCGTAACGCTCATTATTCAGAATTGTGAAGGCACGGGCAAGTGGTCGAACGGCGCAACGGGCGAAGCCATTGTGGTGAGCCCCACCGTCACGACTTCTTACACAGTTACGTGTGTAGTCAACGGTTGCGAGAGCTCTATATCCTATAAGATCAACGTGGTACAGCCAGCCAAGCCCGTGCTGATAGCATCCGACACTACGATCAGCAAGGGCAAGTCTACCACGATTACGGCTACCGGCTGTGAGAATGGCGCACTCGAATGGTCAAACGGCGGCGGTGGCACGAGCATCACGGTAACACCGAATGCAACGACAACGTACACTGCCATCTGTACGGTGAAAGAGTGCATCAGCGATACCGCCAGGGTTACGATCAAAGTGAACGACTGCCAGGTCGCCACGCCGAGCATCTCGGCCAACACGCCGACCGTCTGTGTGGGTGGTGAGGTGACCCTGACTGCTACGGGTTGTGCCGGAACGATTGTATGGCCTAACGGACAAACCGGCGCGAGCATCAAGGTGGTCCTGAACATGACGGCGACCTTT
>JBBSSJ010000100.1:0-14893 GCA_038242095.1 Cytophagales bacterium | reverse complement strand
TACCCCACAGTACTTTGCTTTGCTCGTAAGCGTGGGCTAGAATTTCGTCTTTGGAGAAGAAGCCCGCGAACGGTGGCAGTCCGGCAATCGCCCAGGTAGCTACGGCAAACGTAATGAAGGTAATCGGCAGTTTCTTGCGCAAGCCGCCCATGTAACGAATATCCTGCTCGTCGGACATGGCGTGGATCACGCTGCCTGCGCCCAAAAAGAGGAGCGCCTTAAAAAATGCGTGGGTAATGACGTGGAACATGGACGACGAATACGCCATCACGCCAAGGCCCAGAAACATGTAGCCTAGCTGACTCACCGTAGAATAGGCGAGCACTTTCTTGATGTCGTTTTGCAGGATACCGATGGAAGCCGCGAACAGCGCCGTCACGGCACCGATGACCGCCACAATTTCGAGCGTTTGGGGCGCCAGCGTGTAGAGCACGTTGGAACGAATGACCATATACACCCCCGCCGTGACCATCGTGGCCGCGTGGATAAGCGCCGATACGGGCGTTGGTCCCGCCATCGCGTCGGGCAGCCAGGTATAGAGCGGAATTTGTGCCGATTTACCCATCGCGCCTACAAACAGCAGCATGGTGATAACAAACACCACGTTGTCGCCCACGGGCAGGCCGGTAGCTTGCCGGAATACTTCGGTGTACTCGACGGAGCCGAAGGCATGAATGATGGTGAAAATGCCCAGCAGAAAGCCCAAATCACCGATGCGGTTCATGATGAAGGCCTTACGGGCGGCATTGTTGAAATCGGTATTTTTGTTCCAAAAGCCAATCAGCAGGTAGGAGCACAGTCCGACGCCCTCCCAGCCGATGAACATGATGACGTAATTGGAGCCCAGCACCAGCAGCAACATGAAGAAAAGGAAGAGGTTCAGGAAGGAAAAGAATTTCCCGAAACCCGGATCGTGCTTCATGTAGCCGATCGAATAGATGTGAATCAGCGAACCCACGCCCGTGATGATCATCAGCATCAGTAAAGACAGCTGATCCACCTGGAAAGAAAATGGAATATTTAGCTCACCAACCTTGATCCAGTCGAATAGCGACACGATCATGGGTTGACTACCCGCCTCCTTGAAAGCCAGCAGTACCGCAACCGAAGCCGCAAAACTACCCAGCGCCGCCAATGAGCCAATTAGCCCGGCGGCCCCTTTGGGAATATGACGAAACCCGATGCCATTGATCAGAAAGCCGATCAAAGGCAGCAACGGAATTAGAATAAGTAATGTGATTGGCATACCGATATTTAAAATCTGTGTCCTAAGACATTGTCAACTGTCCACTATCAACCGTCAGCTGAATATCTATCCCCTCAATTTATTCAAGAACCCAACGTCGATGGTACGCGTGTTGCGATAAATCATGACGATGATGGCTAAGCCGACGGCTACTTCAGCAGCGGCTACGGCCATGATGAAGAAGACGAAAACCTGAGCAGAAGGGTCGGATCGATAGGAAGAAAAGGCAATCAGGATCAGATTGACCGAGTTGAGCATCAGCTCGACGGACATAAAAATGACGATGGCGTTGCGCCGGGTGAGTACGCCCACAATACCAATCACGAAGAGCGCGGTGGCCAGGATGAGGTAACTTTTGAGCGGAACGAGCATAATGACGTCCGCCATCGAGGGGTCTTGCAACATGAATGTGCCGTTTGGTAATAAATTAAAGCAGACGGTTTCTGTCCCTTAAAATTCGGGCAAATTTAAGGATAAAAACCGCTTACTCAAGCCATCGAAATCGGATTATTCTATCGTTTGGGCAAAGCGCGGAGCTTAATCTCGGTCAAACGGCGCTTAGTGTCGAGCGGAAAGTCGTTTTTGATGATCCAATCGTAGAAAGCCGGTTCCTTTTTGAGTACATCAACTACCTTCTTGCCATTGTGTTTGCCGAAGTTGAAAACCTCCTCGCCCTGATCGTCAAAAATCATCCGTCCGGCGAAGTCCACATTCGGAGAGGCCGTCAGCATGTGCAGGATGTCCATATCGTTGTGAATTGGCATCGTGTCATTGCCATCGTCGTCGGTCACGACTGTGTCGGCGTAGTGTTTTACCTGCGCATTAAGCACTTCGTAGGTGGCGATCGCATCAGCTTCTGCTCCGTGCGCCCCAATGAGCGGCTTGTCGCAGTAGAATTTGTAGGCCGCCGTCAGGTTGCGGGGCTCCATAAGGTGGAAAATGCGCTGGGCATCGATTAAGCGGCGTCCTTTGGCGTCGAAATCGACATCGGCCCGCAAAAATTCTTCCACCAGCATCGGTACATCGAAGCGGTTACTATTAAAACCCGCCAAATCACAACCTTCCAGCAGATCGACCAGGTTCTTCGCGATTTGCTTGAACGTCGGACTTTCCTTGACGTCCTCGTCGTAAATTCCGTGAATCAAGCTGGTTTCCAGCGGAATCGGCATTTCGGGATTGAGTCGCATGGTGGTCACCTCTTCGGTCCCATCCGGCAGCGCCTTGACGACGGAAACCTCCACGATCCGATCGCGGGCAATGTTAGTTCCGGTGGTTTCGAGGTCAAAAAAAGCAAGAGGTCTTTTTAATTTCAGCTGATGCGGCATAAGGGGAATTTTGGTACTTAGTTCTAAGTACAGCGTACTGGGATATGGAGTGTAAGCCGCGAAGGTACGAACTTCTTCACTCCTCCCACCCAAAAGACTTCGTTACCGCCTTCTGCCAACCTTTGTAAAGTGTGTCCCGCTGCGTAGCCTCCATTGCCGGGTCCCAGGTTTGGGCCACGGCCCAGTTTTTCCGCAGATCGTCCAGATCCTTCCAATAACCCACGGCCAGGCCAGCCGCGTAGGCCGCGCCCAGCGCCGTCGTTTCGGCCACGGCGGGGGCTACGACCTGGGCGTCGAGCATATCGGCCTGAAACTGCATGAGCATCCGGTTGGCGACCATGCCGCCATCGACACGCAGCGATTTCAGCTCGATGCCGGAGTCTTCCTGCATGGCATTCACGACGTCGACGGTTTGGTAGGCAGTCGCTTCCAACACGGCTCGGGCAATGTGGCCTTTGGTCACGTAGCGGGTCAATCCGGCGATGACGCCACGGGCATCATTGCGCCAGTAGGGCGCGTAGAGGCCCGAAAAAGCCGGAACGAAGTAGGCTCCGCCATTGTCGTCCACACTCTGCGCCAAGGCTTCGATATCGCTGCTTTCCTTAATTAAACCCAAATTATCCCGCACCCACTGCACCAGCGCGCCCGCAATGGCAATGCTGCCCTCGAGCGCGTACTGCACGGGCTGGTCACCAAATTTGTAAGCAATAGTCGTCAAAAGGCCCTTTTCCGAATGCTGTAACTCGTCGCCGGTATTCATCACCAAAAAGCAACCCGTACCGTAGGTATTCTTGACCATGCCGGGCTCAAAACACGCCTGTCCGACGAGCGCGGCGTGTTGGTCGCCCAGCGCCCCGGCGATGGGTACGCCCGGCAGTACCTCCGACGTCACGTGGCCATAAACCTCGCTGCTGCTTTTAATCGTAGGCAGCATGGCGCGGGGAATGTCGTAGGCTTGCAACATTCCCTCGTCCCATTGCAGCGTGCGCAGGTTCATGAGTTGGGTGCGGCTTGCATTGGTGATGTCCGTGACGTGAATACCGCCCCGGGGGCCGCTGCCCTTCGCGCCACCCGTCAGATTCCAGATTAAAAAGGTATCCATATTGCCAAAGAGCGCGTCGCCCTTCTCGGCGTCGGCGCGCAGGTTCGGTACGTTGTCCAGCAGCCACCGGAGTTTTAATCCGCTGAAATAGGTCGCCAGTGGCAGACCAGTCGTGGCGCGGAAGCGGTCGATGCCGCCTTCTTTTTCGTATTTCGCCACCAGCTCGCCCGTGCGGGTATCTTGCCACACCAGCGCGTTATAGTAGGGCTTACCACTACGGCGGTTCCACACCACGGTGGTCTCGCGTTGATTAGTGATACCAACGGCGGCGATGTCCGCTGAGGTCACCGAGGCTTTAATCCGCGCCAGGGCAATCACTTCCAACGTATTTTTCCAGATTTCGTCGGGATTGTGCTCTACCCAGCCGGGTTTGGGATAAATCTGTTCATGCTCTTTTTGGCCCGTAGAAACGATGTTTCCCTGACGGTCGAAAATAATGCAACGGGTGCTGGTCGTACCCTGATCAATGGCGGCAACGTATTTGGACATGGTGGTTCGGGTTAGCTTTTTCGTCAATAAAGGCCTCAAGCGGCTTGGTTTACTCCTGACTCACTTTTGAAGGAGGGAGTCTCATACCAAAAAAACGCTGTCAGGGTAAAGAACCCTGACAGCGTTGGCAATGGCGGAATCGAAAAGCAACTTTCAATTTTCAATTAATCCTAAGCGTACGTATTCAGCATCACCGGCATGACCAGCATCAGAATATCCTCGTGGTCTTCCTGCTCGACGGGGATGATGAGCCCGGCGCGGTTAGGGGCCGAGAGTTCGAACGTGATGTTTTTGCAGACCAGATTGCTCAGAATCTCGATCAGAAACTTGGCGTTGAAGCCAATTTCCATCGGGTCGCCGTTGAACTCGCACATCAACTTTTCGTTGGCCTCGTTGGAGTAGTCAAGGTCTTCGGCGGAAATGGACAACTTGCCTGGCTCCATTTTGAGCCGTACCTGGTGGGTGGTGCGGTTGGAGTAAATCGAAATCCGGCGCAGCGAGTTGAGCATCTCCTGGCGGTTGATGGTCAGCGTATTGGGGTTGTTAGTCGGCAGGGCGTTTTCGTAATCAGGGAAACGCTCATCGATCAGCCGACAAATCATGCGAATATTATTGAAGCTGAAAAACGCGTTCGAAGCAGTGAATTCGGCTTTCAAAGGCACGTCGTCGGAAGGCAAGCACGATTTGAGCAGATTCAGCGCCTTGCGCTGGATAATCATGGACGTATCGGCGGCCGACTGAATATCGGTACGGCGATAACGCACCAGGCGGTGGCCGTCGGTGGCGACGAAGGTGGCATTCTCGGTGCCAATTTGCACGAAAACACCCGTCATGGCAGGACGTAAATCGTCAGTACTCGTGGCAAATAACGTGTTGGCAATCGCAGCACCCAGCGCGGCCGAAGAAAAATCGACGGCTTGCCCGCGATTGACGACCGGCGTCTTGGGGAAGTCGATCGGATTCTCGCCCGACAGCTTGTAGCGACCGTTATCCGACACGATTTCAGTGCCGAAAGTATCCTCGTCCACATTAAAAGTGATCGGTTGCTCGGGCAAACCGCGCAGCGTATCGAGCAACAGCTTGGCGGGCACGGCAATCGCGCCCTTATCGCCGCCTTCCACCTCGATTTCGGTAATCATGACCGTCTGCAGGTCGGAAGCCGTGACGGTGAGCGTGTTTCTTTCCAGGCTGAAAAGGAAATTTTCCAAAATCGGCACGATCGGATTGGTGGAAACAACGCCGTTGATGGCCGATAACTGTTTGAGGAGTACCGAGGAAGAGACAACAAACTTCATAATGAGAAGGAGCTAATTTGAGTGAAAAGGATCAGGGATTTTTAAATCGTGGGGAACAAAAGTAAGCAAAATTACGACCCGCTCACCCTTGCCGCGCGAATTTGTGCCGCCGTAAACCGTAGCGCACCGCCCCAAAAAGCCCCACCAGTCCTAGTGGTAGCAAGAGATTGAGCAATTGCCAACCCGTGCGCTCTTCCTGCACCCGAATTTTGTCGAGCGGCCGCAAACTGACCATTCGTTGTCGGGCCGTGATGAGGCCTTCGGGGTCGAGCATGTAGTCGAGCGCGTGGAAAATAAAATCCTTGTTGCCGTAGGTATGTTCATTGATGCGGTCAAAGCCCAACGGAAAGGGCGTGTTGCGGCGACGGTCGAAGTCATTGATGGTCACGTCGCCGTCACCCACGAGCAGCACTTTGCCTGCTGTACCGCTTTCACGGAAAGTAGCGCGGCGCGGGTCGTCGGGCAGGATGCGGTTCTGGAACACCGAACTGAAAGTCCCTTCCAGCAGCACAGATGCCAGTTTGACCCCGCCACGATACTCGCGCTTGTCGGGTTGCTGGCGGGCCTCATTGTAAGCCACCAGCACGGGCGCATTCAGGATTTTGGTGTAGGGCGAGGTCATCAGCAGCGGAATTTTGCGGACGCCGCCCGCTCCACCCACCGTGTCGATGGAGCTGAGGTAGCGGCTGTACACGGCGTCGATGTTGCGCGTGATGGGACTGGGACCAAAATTGTTGAGCAAAGGAAAAAACCGCCAGGGCAACGGCTGCAATTGCGGCTTGTCGCCCAGATTACCCACGTTCAGTAGAATCGCGGCGCTGTTGAGGTCGTCCTTGACGAGGTTAGCATTGAGTCGGAGGCCCCATTTGAAAAACATGTCGCTCAAATTCAGGTCCAGCGGCTGGGCGAAGGTCCCTTCCGGGCTGATGCTGTCGACCTTGACGCCATCCACAAAAAAGAGCGCGTTCCCGCCGCCGACCACGTATTGGTCGAACTTGTACTTTTCTTCTTCCGAAAAAGGCTGATCGGGCTTAAGCACCAACAAGACATCCAGGCCATCGTAGGTAGCCGGACTATTAATGTCTAAAAACACGTCGTACTGCTGCTGCAAGCTGGCAATCAGGTCCGAAAACCCCGCCGGCGACGCCGACGTGTGGCTCACGACCAGGCCCACCCGCTTGCGCACGGTCGGCTGCAATTGACGAATGGCCGTCGCCAGCTCAAACTCCACACCTTCGTACGATTGGTTCAGTTTTTCCTCCGACGTGGCGCTCATGTTACCCTTTAACAGCTGCACGGGCAGCGCTAGGGTATCTGACTCAATGATCGCGCCCGGAAAAATAATTTTCTCGGTGCGCTTGCCCTGCTCGGTATCGCGCAGGTTGGTGGGAATTAGCCCGGCCTCGACCAATTGCTGGTACTGTTGCTGCCGTATTTCGTCGGTTATGGCTACCGATGGGTCGATGAATTGGTAGGTCAAGCGTCCGTCGGCGTAGTTTTTGAACTCTTCCAGCGTCTCACGGGTAGCGGTTTCAAGCCGCTCGAAGCCCGGCGGAAAATCGCCCGCTAAGTACACCGTCACGTGCACATCGCGGTCCAGCCCCTCCAACATTTGCCGCGTAGCGTCCGAAATGGTAAAGCGCTTATCTTCCGTCAAATCCCAGCGCACCGAAACAAACGAAGCCACGTAGTTGAGAGCGATAATTGCGGTAATTAGCAGCGTGAGGCGTGGGAGGAAGCGTTTCAAATTGTTGTGTGATTGTTGAATTGGTGGCGAACTATTGTGAATACCAAAATAACATTGTAATGTTGGATTTATTTCTAGAGACGTTACGGTTTGACAGCTTTCTGAAATACCTTTTGCGAAAAAATAAATCCTGGATTAATAGCTCTTCAATCCTTTTCCTGGAAAATAAGTCTCCACAAACTTTTCTATTTTGGTATATGCTTCCTGGATTGCCTCTGACTGTGGGTAGTTCTCAGATAAGTACCCCAAGGTCTTGAAGCATAGTTGTAGGTTTTCTCCAATTTCTTCTCGGTTTGCCTCAGAATTCCGGATTTGTTCAAGATTGTACATGAAGATGGCTTCGGTTGCCTGGGCTTTGCTTTCGGCCATTTCTAGTGAACTAATGAAGGGATACAAAACCATAAACTCTAAATATAGAGGCATCAACGCTTCCTGCGTGGCTTCTTCTTGCTTTAGGTCTCTAATGGTCTGGAGGCAACGCTCAATAATGTTTTCGGCTCGTCGTGCTTCGGTCTCCTCGTTTAAGCGAGGCAAGTTGATTTTGAGAAGTCTCAGTGCGGTATCAGCCTTCGGTAGAGGATTCACGAAAGGAATGACCAAAAGAGATAGGAAGAGCTGTTCCCAAACCAGAGGATCCGAGGGCCATTTATTTGCCAAATCCAGTAATTCCTGCAAACAGACTCTGGTTTGCGATTCAGTATCGAAATAACGCACTATTTCAAGTATCAAATTCTTCAACGCTCTTGCTTTTTTCAGGGCGATCTGGGGGAATTGATCAGGTTGCAGCGCGTCGAAATGAACCAGCAACTCGTGCGCTTCCAACAGCGACCCATTCTTTGCAAACCGTATCACTAGATTGAACAACGCCTCGGCTTTTTCCAAGGCGACTTCAGGGTATTCATTAAGGCGTAACGTGTCGAACTGCGTCATCAGCGCTTGGGCTTCCAACAGTAACCCTTCCTCAGCAAATCGATCTGCTATATTGAACAATGTCCGAGCTTTTTCTAGGGCTGTTTCAGGGAGTTGCTCGGAGTGTAGCGCATCAAAATGTGCCAGTAATTCGTAGGCATCCGACAGTACGTCTGGCCCGCTTAATCCAGCGGTTAAATTCGTCAACGCCTTAGCTTTTTGCAAGGCGATCTGGGGGAATGCCTCAGGACGAAGCGCATCGAACTGCGCCAGCAGAGCGCGGGCATCCGGCATCATGTCCGGCCCGGCTAATCGTCCGGCCAAATTCGTCAACGCCTGAGCTTTTTTCAGGGCGATCTGGGGGGATGCCTCAGGGCGAAGCGCGTCGAACTGCGCCAGCAGAGCGCGGGCATCCCGCAGCAAACCCTGCTTAGCGGACTGACTTACCAAACTGGACAGTGTCTTGGCTTTTCGCACGGCAATGTCAGGAAATTGATCAGGGTGTAACGCGTCAAAATGCGCTAGTAATTCGCGGGCGTCCGACACCATGTCCGGCCCACTCAACCCAATGGCCAGATTAGACAATGAATCGGCTTTTTCCA
Source organism: Cytophagales bacterium (assembly GCA_038242095.1). Taxonomy (GTDB): domain Bacteria; phylum Bacteroidota; class Bacteroidia; order Cytophagales; family Spirosomataceae; genus Persicitalea. Next base: position 6,178 of record JBBSSJ010000100.1, on the reverse strand, counting down.
CGGCGATTTCCGGAAATTGATCAGGGTGTAGCGCATCGAACTGCGCCAGCAGATCGCGGGCATCCGCCATCATGCCCGGCTGAGTACTACGGCCGGCCAGATTTGTCAAAGCCTTGGCTTTTAGCAAGGCGATCTGAGGAAATACGTCGAGACGAAGCGTATCGAACTGCGTCAGCAGATCGCGGGCATCGGACAGCTGACCCTGATCCCCGAATTGATTAATCAGATTAAACAACGCCTTAGCTTTTTGCAAGGCAATTTCTGGAAATTGATCGGGATGCAATGCGTCGAATTGCGCCAGCAGATCGCGAGCGTCCGAAAACAATCCCTGATCTCCGAATCGAGCAACCAAATTAAATAATGCCAGTGCTTTTTGGAGAGCGATCTGGGGGAATACATCAGGACGCAGCGCGTCAAACTGCGCCAGCAGATCGCGGGCGTCCGGCAGTATGTCAGGCCCGCTCAACTCTGCGGCTAGATTCTTCAACGCCTCAGCTTTTTTGACTTTTAAGGGTTCTATTTTATCCAAAAATGGTCCTGCAAGATCATTGAATAGTGTGTAGTAATACTTGCAGAGATTCCCTTCAAACAACCACGTATAATTCAACCAAAGATCGCCCCATTGTTTCCATGTTTCCTCAGATGCATTTTCATGGGGAGGCGTTTTCAGTAACAATTCATACGCACCATTATGAGGTTGTAAGAAATCCAAGTGCGTCATGAACGTCATTAGCTTCATAGCTTCGGGTTGGGTAGCCCAAGCCGTTTGGATTATTTCCCTCACAGTATCGGGGCCGTATTCCGCGTCAGCGGTCATGATTTGGTTCAGGCGGCGTAGTACGTAGTATTCTCCCACAAGGTCGGGTTCCAGGCCTTTGTAAACCCGTTCGCCCTGCTCCTCCCCAATCCCGCTCAGGCGACTGTACAATCCTCCATCCACTTTTTCTTTTTTGCGGGGTGAGTGCAACCAGTCGTAGTCATTATTTTGAATAATTTTTAGTTGGCTGCTACTAAGGCCGCGCGTGAGGGTAGCCAGGGTCAGTAGGTTCAGGTGCTTGTCTGCCAGTGGGTGGTCGGCCATCTTCCATTGATTTTCCTCCTCACGCAGCAGCAGGTTATCCAGTAAATCTTCCTTGTTCCAGTCCCGGATATTTTCGCCTTCCACCAGGGCCATTCCAGCAAAAAAGGCAAATAACGGACGGTCGAGGGGGTCCATGCCGTGCAGTGTTGCCAAGATGGCGGCGCGGTCGGGGGGGAGGGGCTTGTGGTTGCAGCGGTATATTTGGGCAATGATATCCCAGCGTAAATCGCCGAGCGGCGGTAGCGGCAGAATATCGGTGGGTTGTGGATTATCGTCACCCCGGTAACAGCTTCGTTTCACCTCTATGGGAAGGGTGAGCCGCTCCCACCAGTCGGCGCGGATATCGCGTTCGAGGAGCAGTACCCGCACGGGATGTTGGTAGCGGCTCTGTTGCTGGGCCAGGCGCACCAAAATGTCTATTACTGCCTTCTCATGGAGCGTGGCATAGTCAATCACCATCAGCGTGGGACGCGAGGGCTGCCAATTTTCCCAACTGGCGAAGTTTTCCAGCGAACTTGTACTAAGAAAACCCACGGAATAGTTCCAGTTTTGGAGTTGGCGGCAAAGCCTTAATGCTGTCCGGCTTTTGCCACTGCCGCCCGCCCCCATGAGCATCCACCAGCTAAAACGGCGTTCGGGATTGGTAAGGGCAAACTGCCGTAGCTGTTCCAGTTCAGGCTCTCTGCCTACGAAATCGGTGTACTCGGCCTTATAGTGGTAATCGTAGTGCCTGGCGGTGCTGCGTTCAGGCAAATACAGGCTAGGCTGGTGGTGCAAGCGGATTTCGTCCAAGATCTCGGCCTTTGCCTCCTGCACTTGGTAGCCCAGCGATTGCAGACTCTTCTTTGTGAGTTCGCGGGCCTTGATGAAGTCGCTGGAGAGCGTTCCTAGCACTTCGGGAAGATGGGCGAGGTCGTCGAGAGCCGCCAAAACACGCTCAAGCCTTTCGCTATTCTGCTGGCTTGTGCGGGCGTTGAATTCCAGCAGATAAATGAAGTAGGCGATTTGGGCGCGGCGGTTGTCCTTATCTTTAAGTAGCTCGTGAAAATGCTCCTGCACCAGAATCGCCAAACCGTAGGCAATGGCGAGTTCAAAGTTTCCGGGAAAACTGTCGGGGCGGAAATACACCTCGTCCCAGTCCTGATAAGGCTCGGCAAAGAGATTTTGGAAAAGCTCATGGTCGCGCAGGGCAAAGGTGTCGATGTCTTCCTTTTCCAGTTCCAGCCCACGCAGTTGCACTTTGCCAATCCGCTCGAAGAGATTCTTGAACGCAGCCCGGCTCGCCTCGTCCAGTTCCTCGCCGTAGTACGCGAGCAGTTCCTCATGTAGTTTGGGTACGGCCTTCGCAATGGATGCTTGCAGGGCTTCTTCCAAATCGCTGTTGATTCCGTAGTTGAGTTTTTCACCCACATTTCCGAGGTGTTCAGCCAGAAAAGTATTGGCTACTCCCGCGCTCACTCCGCCTACGCTTCCATAAATTTCCAGCAACGCTTTGGCCTGTTCAGTACCGGGGTCGAGCTCGTGGAGGTGCTCTACCAATGCATCAGCCAGGCCATTGTCTGAACAAGTACCCAAAGCAGCCGCCGCAGTTCCCCAGAGGGTAGTTTTCATCAAGATGGGCAGGGCATTTTTTATCTGGTCAAGGGTGGGGACACGGGCCATGCAGGGCGAGGGTTGAGAGACAGGAAAACTAAAAACAGGAAAGCCTGAATAAAAAAACAAAGACGCCTTGCTTCATCCCAACTTCATCCATTAAACACCTTCTCATCCGTAATCGCCTCCCGGTGTTCTTCCAAAAATGCGAGGAAGCTTTTGATTTGCTTTTCCTGGACGGAGAAATCGGTGTTCAGGTCGTAGTTTTCCTGGTAAACATCCTTGAAATCGGTGATGACATAACGCAAAGTACGGACACCTTTGGGTTTCAGGGCCAATAAATAAAAATTTTGGTGGTTGTGCGTAAAACGGCCCGGCACGTAGCGACCCGTGGTTTTCAGGTCTACGGCCATGGATTTGCCCACTACATCTACATAACCGTAGAGCAATACATCGCCGAGTTGATATTGGCAATATACTTGCGTGTCGGCCATCGGGCGGGGCAGCAGCGCCCGGGCTTTGCGCAAAATTTCGGGATCAAATTGTCCCTCATCGGTACCCTTCACGACGGCATCTTCAAACGAAACACCCCGCGTCTGGGCCTCCGTTTGCGGCGCCGGCACCCGGTTGATCCGGTCCAGCAATTCCTGTTCGGTCAGATATCCCCGCTGAAAAAAGGCGAACGTATTGAGCAGCGTGGGGTAAATGCGATAGCGGATATCCATTTGGTGTTGATTTGCTTATGGGTTTATTTGTTTAGGCGTTTAGATGAGTAGCTGTATAATCAAGTGCCCTTATCAATGAAGGTTCTGTGCCCGTTGCTCGTTGACCCTTCCCCCTTTAACCATTCCACCTTTCAACCCCGAAGTTCCTTCGTTTCGTCCGGATCGATGCTGCCGTAGTGATGGTAGACCCGCAGCACGATCGCCAGCGCAACCGTCACTTCGGCGGCGGCGACTACGATTACGAATAGCGCAAACAATTGTCCCCGTAGCAGCACCGGATCATGGCGACTGAACGCGATCAGGTTCAAGTTTACGGCGTTGAGCATCAATTCCAGACCGATTAAAATACCGATCACGTTGCGCTTGGTGACGGCGACCGCCAGCCCCAGGCTAAACAATGCCGCCGCGACGACCAGAAAGTGAAAAAGTGGAATGGCAGAATTCATTCAGTCGGGTCAAAGTTGCGGTTCATGGCCAAATACGCGGCGCCCACCAAAGCAACGAGCAACAGGATTCCGGCTATTTCAAAGGGTAAAAGATGGGTCGTCATCAGTTCTACGCCCAAAGTTCGGATGGTCGAGCGGCTGTTGAGTGTGTCGCCGACGAGGGCGAAATTGGCCTGCACGATTACCAGAAATAAAACGATAAATAGCCCCAAACTCACGACTACCCCCCAAAATTTTCGTCCCAAAGCTACCAGGACCCGGTTGGGGGTTTGAGAAGTGGCTTCGGGATCGGCGGTACGGGTGAGCATGATGCCGAAAATCAGCAGCACCAGAATTCCGCCTACGTAAACCATCAGTTGCGCCACCGCCAGAAAGTCCGCCCCCGCCAGCACAAACAGCGCTGCCACACCCAACAACGCCAAAAACAGCGCGAAGGCCGCATACATCAGGTTGCGGGTCAGGAGAATAAAGACGCCTGAACCTAGCGCGAGCGCCGCGAAGAAGTAAAAAATGATTAGTTCAGTTGACAAGAGCCGGTGGACGGTGGACGGTTAGAAATCCCTTTATTCACTTTTTGGTTTCGGCGGTTTCATAGTAGGCCGAAAAGGTGCTTTAGGCTTTGGCTTTTCCTCGTCCGGCGACGTCTCCGGTTTGTCTTCTGCTGTATCGTCGGGGACTTTTTTAACAGGAATTATAGGCCGCTTCATCGTTGGCTTAAAGGATACTTGGGGTTTTTCCTCTGTCGGTGCTTCCGGCACGCTCTCCTCCGCTTTCTCACGTACTTCTTTAACAGGAATCACAGGCCGCTTCATCACAGGGCGGAAGGGTGCCTTCGGTTTTTCGACGGCGGTGTTGTCGGCTTTCATTTCCGTCTCTGTCTCCACAACAGGAGCAACTTTTGGCTTCATGACGGGCTTGAATGGTGGTCGCGCTGCTGGTTTTGCGCCCGCCTCCGCCTGGGCCACCTCCGGCGCGGCCTTAGCAGCGACTTTTAGCGCTTCTTTTTCGGCCTGGAATATTTCCAAAAGTCGCTTTTTCTCCTCGGCTTCGGCGGGCGTAAGGTTCCCGAATTCGTAGATCATATTACGAATATCCAACTCGCTGTAATCAAAGGTCTTGGTCATCGTCAGGCACTCCGTCGGGCAGACTGTCGTGCAGAGGCCGCAGTAACAGCATTTGGCCATATCGATGTCGAACTTAGCGGCGTAAAGTCGAATCGGCGAACCGTCGGAGGCTTTGCCCACCTCCTCCGTTGCCCGGATAGGTTCGATTTCAATGCAGTCCACCGGACAAATCTTGGCGCACTTGTCGCAGACGATGCAGTCGTCCATCTCGTTGTGCAGCCGGTAGCGACCATTATCGGGAATCGGGATCGTTTCGAGTGGATACTGAATCGTCACGCGTCCTTCCGTTTGCCCAAAAAAATCATCCTGCCGCACATCGCCCGGCATCCGCCGCTTCCGCGCCGCCCACAAATGCCGCCACGTCAGCCCCATGCCCTTGGCGGTAGTACGAATTCCGTCGGCGATATTTTTGAAGTAGTTGGATGGCATTGGGTTGTCGGCCGTCGGCTTTGGGCGATCGGCTTTTTTTCTTTTGCAAAAGTACGGTATTATCCTTTCCCCCTTATACCGTCGCCCGCTTCAGCCTTTCTACCAACTCCCGCTGCACCGATTCCGTCTTATCAGCATTGTACCAGCGTTGTACCTGTTCCAAAAACTCGGCAAAAGGCACTGTGGGGTTTTCCTTGTAGTCGTCCACAATAACTTGCAGGGCTTGCGGACGCGGACCCCAGGTAAAGCGTTCGGTGCCGTCGGCATCCAGCGCGATCAGTTTCGGGATGGACTTTCCGCCTTGGGTCAGGTACCGGTCCATAATTTCGGGATGCTCGTCGCGCAATAGCATCGTGAGCGTAATATGCGGATTAAGTGCCGCCACTTTGGCGATGACGGGCAGGTTTTGGGCCGCGTCGCCGCACCAGGCTTCAATCAGAACGTACCAGATCTGGGGCGTGGCAATCTGAAAAGCCAGTTGTTGCAAGTCTAAATCCAGCTTCACCGTTTTGTCCAACCGGTGCATCCGGTACTGGTTCAGCCGGGTGTACTCAGCCATGTCGGGCGACTGATCCGGCCCGGTCGTGCGCTTTTCGGCTACGGCCCGGTCCATCAAAGCAAGGTATTCTTCGTAAGTATAAGACTGCCCAATATTTTCGGGCGTGAAGACCGTTTCGGTTGCGTTCATAGGGTACTTTTTTTTACATTAAACGGCATGCTCCGGCTTTGGGTTCAGACATTCCGCTTGATGTAGGTACTGTAGTCGGTCTGCCGGGCTTC
>JBBSSJ010000099.1:0-15089 GCA_038242095.1 Cytophagales bacterium | reverse complement strand
GGCTAGTCTTGCACGGTCAGGATGCCAGAGCGTTGGCCCGGCCGCACCACGATGCTACAACGGAAAATCCTTGGCGACTTCGTCGGCCACAACCAGCCCCGAGATCAGGGAGGGCGGCACGCCGGGACCCGGCACGGTTAGTTGTCCGGTGTAATACAAGTTGCGCACTTTTTTACTTTTCAGGCCTGGTTTCAGGATTGCCGTTTGTCTCAACGTATTGGCGAGTCCGTAGGCGTTGCCTTTAAACGCGTTATAATCTTCGATGAAATCGGCGTGGGCGTAGTCGCGGCGAAACACCACGTTGGCGCGGATCGGCTCGCCGACGTAGGCTTCGAGTCGTTCCATTACCATATTGTAATATTTCTCGCGCACGTCGGCGGTATCGTCGGTCAGACCGGGAGCCACGGGGATGAGCACGAATAGATTCTCACTACCTTCCGGGGCCACGCTCGCGTCAGTTTTGGATGGGGCCGAAACGTAGAACAGCGGCCGCGAAGGCCACTTCGGATCTTCGTAGATTTCCTCGGAGTGCAGCGAAAAATCCTCGTCAAAAAATAAATTATGGTGCTCCAGTTTTGGTACCCGCTTATTCACGCCCAGGTAGTATAGCAGCGATGAAGGGGCCATCACACGCTTATCCCAGTAGTCTGCGCTGTAATTTCGGTAGGGCTCAGCTAGCAATTGGCTGTCGACGTGGTGGTAATCGGCTCCGGCCACCACGATGTCGCCTTCGTAGGTAGCTTCTTCAGTGCGTACTTGCGTGGCTTGTCCGGCCTTGACTTCAATGCGGCGAACGTTTTGGTTCAACAGGATTTTCACGCCCTTCTCTTCGGCCAGCGCCACCATGCCGCGCACGATTTGGTGCATCCCGCCCATCGGGTACCAGGTACCCATCGTCATTTCGGCGTAGTTCATCAGGCTATACATGGCGGGCGTCTTCTCGGCCGTTGCCCCAAGAAAAAGAATCGGAAATTCTACGAGTTGCAGCAGGCGTGGGTCCTGGAAAAACTTCCGAACGTGTGACGCGAACGATTGGAACACGTCGAGCCGCGCCACATCAGACAATAACTTCAAACTCAAAAACTCCGACACCCGGCGACTGGGTTTCCACACGAATTTGTTGATCCCGACGTCGTACTTGTAGGCCGCCTGGCGCAAAAACTCGTCGAGCCGCGCCGCGCTGCCGGGTTCGACTGACTCAAACAGCGCTCGCAAACCGGGCATGTCGGCGGGCAGGTCCATCTCATCGTTCGGTCCGAAGACGACTTTATAGGAAGGATCGAGCCGGATGAGTTGGTAATAATCGGCGGGCGTTTTGCCGAATCTGGCGAAATAATTCTCGAACACATCAGGCATCCAGTACCAACTCGGGCCCATATCGAAGGTGAAACCCTCGGCCTCGAATACCCGCGCGCGGCCGCCGGGCGTGGCGTTTTTTTCCAACACCGTGACGTCATAGCCTTTATCGGCTAGTTGGGTAGCGGCGGCCAGGCCCGCAAATCCAGACCCGATGACGATGACTCTTTTCAATTTGAAATGTATGAGTGGGTGAATGTCGGCAAAGTAGACAAGAAATGAGGGTTTTGGCAAAATAAAAAAGCCAGACGGGTTAGATCTGACTTTAATCCGACATTCACCCATTCAAAACTGAATTAATCAAGCCGCGAGTACACCCGAAGCATACGCTTCAACTCCTTACGGGCAATGTGGATGCGGTTTTTCACCGTACCGATCGGAATTTCGAGACGGGCGGCGATTTCGTGGTACTTGAAGCCCCGGAAGTGCATCATAAAAGGCACTTTATACGCGGCATCTAACGATTCGATAGCGCCCGTAATATCGTCCATTGCAAAACTCGAATAGGCATCATTATGTATCGTACTGCCCGAAGAGTTGATGTAGTGTAAGTTATCAGTCGTATCGATGAAGGTATTTTTCCGCATCATCCGCTGGTAGTTGGTGATGAAGGTATTCTTCATGATCGTGTAGAGCCAAGCTTTCAGGTTGGTGCCGTCCGTGTACTTATCACGGTTGGTGAATGCCTTCAGCATGGTGTCTTGCAACAGATCGTTGGCATCTTCCGAATCGCGCGTCAGTCGCATGGCGAAGGGCCGAAGCGTCTTCGAGACTAGATCAAGGTTGTAGGTGAATTCCAGAGCCGTCATAGGAAGTTTTGTTTAGATGCGGTTTGCTTTGTTTAAACAAGGTCGACTATTCTTTAAACAGGTCTATTTTTAAACTGATTGCTATCGACACTCAAAAGTACGAATAAATAGTACATTATAATATCAATTACTCCAATTATTTTCAATACTAACTTGGTAAAGAATGTTCCCGACCTATTGCTATGCTTTTACAATATCGTACCAGCCCTATCTTGTTTAACAAATGTACGGAACTCCTTAAACAAAAATTAGAAAGACTATTTCTTTTTTAACGCTTAATGACAGTTAATCAGGCAGATAGTGGAATTTGAGTGGATCAGCGTACTTAAATTCGTAACTAAGCGCTTCCACGAGCTTGTCCGATAGCACCAATTTGTATGGCTCAACGATAGTGGGTTCTTTAAAAGTGGGGGCTTCCCAGCCAAACTGCGTACACGAACTCAGGTACACTTCCCGGCGCGTCGGGTGCAACGGGGTCACCACATTGTAGGTTTCGTCGGGCACAGTACCAGCCAAAAGCGCCATGATAATGCCAACGACGTCGTCGCGGTGGATATAATTGACGGGTAGCGCGCCCGTCGTGATATCCTTTTTTCCCCGCACGTATTTTCCCGGAATTCGGTCATAGCCCATCAGCCCCCCACAGCGCAGCACGGCTACGTTTCGCCCCGGACGGCGCAGAGAGGTCATAATAAGCTCAACTTTCATCAACGCAGGGGCCCCCGACCCGGCGACCTGCTGCACATCCTCCTCAACCACGGAACGGCTCAATTCCGAGTATACCGAGGTGGAACTAACCTGAATAATGGCGGTTATCGAACTATTTTCAACCAGCTCAGCCAGGTGCGATATCTGTTGCGGATGAAATTCCCCGCCTTGCTGTGAACGCCGGGGTGGGACGTCCACAATAAGGTAGTCCGCATCCAAGATCTCAGCCCAGTGCAGGCCGGTAGGGGCCGGATCAAGGGCGGCCAGGTAAGCCGTTATTCCTGTTTGTGTTAGGGTACTCAGCTTGGCGGGCGTGGTCGTGGTGCCTTTTACGGCGTAGCCCGCCGATAGCAGGTGTTGGGCGAGGGGTAAACCCAGCCAGCCACAGCCGACGATGCTCACCATTTTTTTGATTTTTTTTTCCATAAAGCGTTAAACAAAATGTTTGTCCCTGAGTGATAATCATCTTCAATACACGACCCAATGCCTGCCCCCTGCCCTACCCGGCTGCAACTTTTTGACTACTTTTGCGTGTTTTTCCGGCAGCTTTCCCCGATACGCGCTCTATGCATTTCAAGCGTCTTTTATTATTTCTTGGCATCATGGCCGTCTTGGCGAGCTGTAAAGACGCGGTTAACGATACGCCGAACGTCGACGGCATTCAGGTAGAGGTGAAAATCGAGGCCCTGAGCGACTCGCTCTTTGCCTGCCGCTCCGAAGCAGAAGTCAGGCAGTTCCTGGGGCGGCATCCATTTCTTTCGCGCGTCTATTTTTCGGATGTCGATCCCATGGGGGCGCCGCCCAGCGATTCGGTGGTGGCGCCATTGCTCTTCCGCAGTATTCAGAACGAGGCACTGCGCGGTTTTCAAGGGCAGATCGATTCTTTATTCAAAGACCAGAACACTATTTTACGCGAGCCGCTGACCGAAGCTTTTCGACGCATCAAGTACTACTACCCCGACTTTCAGCCGCCCCGTGTGGCGACGATCGTGACGGGTTTTCTGGGCAACGACCTGTACGTTTCCGACAGTCTCATCGTCATCGGGCTCGACTATTTCGGCGGCCCGCAGGCGCGGTACCGGCCCAACGTGTACGACTACCAACTGCCGCGCTACCAACCGGCTTACCTCGTGCCGTCGATTCTGTTTATTATGTCCGATCAGTTCGTCAGGATCGACCCGGCCGACAAAACCCTGCTGGCCGACATGGTGGGCTACGGCAAGGCCTTTGAATTCGTGAAGCACGCGCTGCCCCAGATGCCCGACAGTCTGATTTTGGGTTTCAGCGAGCGCGACCTGAGCCGGATTTACAACAGCCAAACCCAGATTTGGGCGTTTTTTGTGGAGGGCAAGCTGCTCTACGAAAGCAACGGACAGAAGAAACAAAAGTACATCGGCGAGCGGCCATTCACGACCGAAATTGGGCCGGACGTACCGGGCGGCATCGGCCGTTGGTTGGGCTGGCGCATCGTAAGCAGCTACCTCGCCAAAAATCCCGACGTGACGCTGCCCGAACTGATGAAAAACCCCAACGCCCGCCAGATTTTTCAGGAATCAGGATATAAGGGACAGAAAGATAATTTATAAGTTTTAGCGTTTATGAGCGACCCGCCGCTCATAAATTTATTAACTCAAAAAAATGGCAAAAGGAAGAATGGGCCGAGGAGGCCGCGATGATTCGGACGATCCCGAATTGGATAAAAAGAAGATCAGCCGGAGCGGACTGAAGAAGACTTTACAAATATTCCGCTACACATTTCCCTACAAGAACTACTTCGTCGTAGGTTTCATATTCCTAATTTTGTCGACGGGTACGTCGCTGGCGTTTCCCAAGTTAGTGGGTAGCATCATTGAGGTAATCGAGGGCAAATCGGCCTACACGATTAATCAAATCACCGGCGTACTGATCGTGATTCTGATTTTTCAGGCGGTATTCTCCTTTCTGCGAATCTACCTGTTTTCACGCGTCAGCGAGTGGGCCATGGCCGACGTGCGCCGTGATGTGTACGGCAAAATCATCACGCTGCCCGTCACCATTCTGGAAAAGCGGCGCGTCGGCGAACTTACGAGCCGCATCACGTCCGACGTGACGCAATTGCAGGATGTGCTTTCCTTCACGATCGCCGAGTTTTTCCGGCAGATCGCCACGCTCGTCGTGGGCGTGATACTCATCTCGCTCACTTCCTGGAAATTGACGCTCTTCATGCTGGCGACTTTCCCGGTGATGGTCGTGGCGGCGATGTTTTTTGGTAAATATATCCGCAAGCTTTCCAAGAAGGCGCAGGACGAACTGGCGGCCGCCAACGTCATCGCGGAAGAGACGCTGCAATCGGTCAATGTCGTGAAGGCGTTTACCAACGAGCGGCTCGAAGTGAGTCGCTACCAAAGTGCGCTCGACAAAGTGGTAGACAACGCGCTCAAAGCCGCCACGTATCGGGGCGGCTTCGTGTCATTCATCATTGCCGCACTTTTCGGTGGCATCGTCGGCGTAATCTGGTACGGGGCCAACCTAGTGCAGACTGGCGAGCTTTCCATCGCCGATCTTTTCACCTTCGTACTGTATACCACCTTCATCGGCGGCGCGATGGGCGGCCTGGGCGACATGTACGCGCAGATCAACAAAACCATCGGCGCCTCGGAGCGGCTGGTGGAAATTATGGAAGAGCCTTCCGAAATCGACCTCAAAAGCGAACCGGAGCCGATGCCGATGCTCGCGGGCCAAATTACCTACGAAAACGTAGCGTTTTCGTATCCGTCACGGCCCGATATGGAAGTACTCAAAGGAATTTCGTTCGACGTCGCGGCCGGTGAGAAAATCGCGCTGGTGGGTTACAGCGGCGCGGGGAAATCTACGATCGTGCAGTTGCTGATGCGCTTTTACGATCCGCTGAGCGGCCGCATCACGGTCGATGGCCTGGATTTGGCGTCTTACCCGCTGGGTGGTTTGCGGAGCATGATCGCCGTGGTACCGCAGGAGGTGATGCTCTTTGGCGGCTCGATCCGGGAGAATATTGCTTACGGACAACCTGACGCCAGCGAGGCCGAAATCAGGGAATCGGCGCGTAAAGCCAACGCCCTGCAATTCATCGACTCGTTTCCCGAGGGTTTCGAGACGGTGGTTGGCGAGCGCGGCGTGAAGCTTTCCGGCGGGCAGCGGCAGCGCGTGGCTATCGCGCGGGCTATCCTGAAAGATCCCAAAATACTGATTCTTGACGAAGCCACCAGTTCGCTCGACGCCGAGTCGGAAATGTTGGTGCAGTCGGCCCTGGATGAGCTGATGAAAAACCGCACGACGATCGTGATCGCCCACCGCCTGGCCACGATCCGCAAAGTCGATACGATTTACGTCATCCGCGATGGCCAAATCGCGGAGTCCGGCACGCACGAAGAACTTTCGCTAATTGATGATGGCTTATACGCTAGCCTTGTAAAACTTCAATTCGACACCGTAGAAGCTACTTCCTAACGAATGGACAATGAAACTCAGGTACTAAAATCCAGTACTTTACAAGACCCGGCGGATTATTTCAAATCAACCCTCGAAGATGCCGCTGCGCGGGAAGAGCAGGCGCAATGGCGATTCGATGCCCTGGGCGCCGGGCGGCTGGCCTCGTTTGCGGCGCTCGTGGTTTCGCTGTACTTGTGGGGTACTTTCCATAATTCACTCTTGGGAATTATAGGGCTACTCGGCGGGCTGGCGTTTCTTTTCTTCATGAAGCAGCAGGGCGCGGCAAAGCGCGAGCGCGATTTCCTGCGCAATCTGCAAACGATCAACCAGGACGAGCTGGCTCGCCTCGACCTGAAATTCACCCGTCCCGACGCGGGTGATCACTTCCGTGACGCGGCGCACCCTTATACTACCGATCTCGACATTTTCGGGAAGCACTCTCTTTATCAGCTCCTCAACCGCAGCCGCACCGACGAAGGCAGCCGCCGTCTGGCCGCCTGGCTCCGGCAACCCGCCCCGCTGGACGAAATCCTGTTGCGCCAGGAGATCGTGGCCGAGCTACACCCGCAAGCCGAATGGCGGCAGTCTTGGGAAGCCACCGCGCTGCTGCACGAGCACGCCGCCCAGCAAGTTGGCGCGTTGCGCAGCTGGGCCAGCGAGGTCATGAACGAGTCGCTGCAAAAAACGCTGCGCTGGCGATGGCTGCCCATTCTGACTATCACGCTCGCGGTGCTGGCGATCTTCGATCTGTTGCCCGCGTGGCCCTTTTGGGTGAGTCTGGTGGCTCAGGCACTTCTGCTGAAAAGCTACAATGCGAGCGTGAAGGCCCTCACCGAGCGAACTACCGCTTTGGGCCATACGCTGAACGCTTACGCCGAACTTTTGCGGTTGGCGGGCGATGCGCCTTTTGCTACCCGCTGGTGGAAACTGCGCACCGGGCTCATTGGGGTAGCCCCCGCTCATATGCACCGGCTGGGGATTTGGTTCACCCGGCTTGATTACCGCTTGCATCCGCTTTTCACTTTGCTGGTGGGCATTCCCTTCCTGTGGGACCTGCACTGCCTGGCCGCCCTCGAAAAATGGAAAAAGGCGCACGGGAACGAATTGGCCGCGTGGCTGGACGCACTAGCCGACATTGAGGCCATCAACAGCTTGGCGGGATTCGCTTTCGCTCAGCCTGACTATGCCACCCCGCAAGTGCCTTGGGAGCCGGGTGTTCGCGTCGAGGCGGAGGCGCTCGGACACCCTTTGCTTTCGACAGATCAGCGCGTTAGTAACGATTTTATACTTGTAGGCACGGGTCAAACTATGCTCGTGACGGGTTCCAATATGTCGGGCAAGAGTACCTTTTTACGCACGGTGGGACTTAATCTGGTACTTGCCCAAATGGGTTCGGTCGTTTGCGCCCGGCAATTGGTCTGCGCTCGGGTTCAGGTATTTAGTAGCATGAGGACCCAGGATTCGCTCGAAGAAAATACCTCTTCGTTCTACGCCGAGCTGAAACGCCTGCGACAATTACTCGAATTGGCGGCGGCCTCGACGCCTGCGCTGCCTGTTTTCTACCTATTGGACGAGATCCTGAAAGGCACCAACTCCGCCGACCGGCACCGGGGGGCGGAAGCGCTCATCCGGCAGCTCCACCCGCAACCCGCCTCCGGCATGGTATCCACCCATGACCTTGAACTGGGTCAGTGGGGGGCAGCGAAGCCCTACGTCGAAAACTTTCACTTTCGTTCGGAAATGCAGGACGGACGACTCCATTTTGATTACACACTGCACGGGGGCATCTGTCAAAGTTTCAACGCCAGCGAGTTGATGCGCATGATGGGAATAAATATTGAAGGCCAGTAGACCGGGCTACTGCTGTGCCTCCACGCTTTTACGCGCGAGCCGTCCCGAGTGAATCTGTTGTAAACTGGGCCGCACGTCGCAACTGGCGTACCAGCCCAGCATTTCGAGTAAATAGCGGTCGGCCACCGCAGCATCGGATTCAAGGCATTTTCGCAGCATAATATGGTGTGTGCGACCGTAATAGCTCACTCTGTAACAATCAGGATCGTCATTGGGGGGTACGATCTCATAAATGTACTGCGGGTAGTGCCCTTTCAGGATCAGGGCAGTCCCACTTTCGTACTGGGGGTCTACTAAGAGCATCCACTTAGGTAGCCCCGTCGAGAGCTTTTTAATAACCACCGTTTTCATATTCATTGACTTTTCTTTTTTGTTCCAGAAAAGGATTTTTCGTCCTAATCAAAAGAACATTTTTCAGTTTGGGTCTTATTCAAAGCGCAAAATCTTGAAATAAACAGATTTATTCCCTCCATTATGACTGATACAGTACTGAATCAGTTGTTTTGAGTGCGTTTCTATCAAAGTTACACTGTCCACTTGAAAAGTTCAATTGAATGCGCAACAATTATTGTTCAAGGTTACTTATGCAATAATCATTATTGTCTAGAAAATCGAATTTTTTATTTTATTTTGTAATCGATTTTTTACAAAAAAATAAACTCGCTATTGTGATCTGACTTGCGTATGTAGACTGAATCCACACAAGATGGTTTTCTGCGGTTTAAAGGAGGATCTGCGCACCGAAGTAGGACCTATCTTTTGACTGCTAAAACGATACCCGTGGCCCACGCCAGTCTAGTAATGAACAGGTCGCTCCTCTGCGCCAAAACCTCGACTAACTTTGTGGCTTTGACAGCGTGGCCTTCCGGCCAATTCGCCTGCGTAAGCATATCGTCCACAATATAAATTCCGCCCCGGACAAGCATCGCCAACACTTCGTCGAGCAGCAGGTACTTGCCGTGCCAGGTATCGGCGAAAATATAATCGAACTGCTGGCCCACATTGGCTTTGAGCCAGTCTTCCCCATCGGCCTCGACCAGCGACAGGCGGGTGTCTTGCCCTAAAAAGGTTTGGGCAATGGCCAGTAGCTCTGGATCATAATCGACCGAAACGAGCGTCGAATCCGCATCCATACCATCCAGAATCCAGGCCGTCGCCAGGCCGGTACCCGTACCCAGTTCCAGAAACCGCCCGCCCGGCTTGCTGGCCGCCAGCGTCCGCAGCAGCGAACAGGTCAGCGGGTCCGACGGCATCGTGAAGCCATTATCTTGGGTAGCCTGGTCGATGGCGAAGAAAGCGGCGGGAAACGGTTGGTTGATTTGTGAAGTCATAGGATTTTTCATTGTGAAGTGACGCCGCTTTTACGGTCAGCGCAGAGGAATCGGCTCTACGCGGTAGCCCATATTTCTCAGTTGCGTGATGAGCTCCTCTTTATAAAATAAATGCCGAAAGCCGACAGCAATGAAGCACTTTTCGCGTTGAAAGGCGGCTGCCAGTGTTTTCAGCCAAGCATTATTCCGCTTCACCAGTAGGGTGATTCCGTCGGCACTCGCTTCTTCGCCAAACTGGTAGTCTAAGTCAAGGCGCTTGTATTTTTCGATAATCTGACAGCCGGAAGCATCGTCGTCAAGCATAGCTTGCATGAGCCAAATGTTTGATGCCACATGGCTTTCGTTCTGGCTCGAATCCGATTTTTGGGTTTCTCTGATCAGGAAATCCATTTGTGGCTCGTCCAGCGACAAGATCTTCTTACTCCTTGCCAGGGCTATCTCCTGGATACGCAGGTCCATGATGTCGTAGGTAGTGCGTGTGGCCGTATCGCAGAAGTACTGAAGGTAGATTCTGTTGAGGTTGATAGTGAGCAGGGCGGGCGGCACAACATAATATTCCTGGCTTTCGGCTTTGGTCACGAATGCAATGAACACTTTTCGCTGCTCCGGGCTCATGATGGCTTCCCATCGTTTCTGACTCCAAGGGTCTGCCCCCGTCGCATAGGCAGGATCCTGACTTTGCTCCAGCGTTTCTTCGACGTACAGCACCGTCGCGTCGTTCAGTCGTGCTACGGCCACAGGGAGTGAGGCAAAAAAATCAGCGTCCACCTCGTGAAAGGTGCCAAATAAATAGGATTTGTGCGCCACGCCCGGTTTGCTCACTTCCCACAGCAAGGTACCGGGACGGTTGTGGTCCGTCGTGTCAGTTTGTGGCTTGGATACATCGCCTTGCACCCCGCGACTGATCGACATTTCAACCCCATTGTGAATAAAAGAACTCCGGCGGCCCCGTTTGTCGGTTTCCCATTTCTCGCCCAATACACCGATGAAGCTCAAATCAGTCGGTTCAGCCCGGTATTGGGGAATGCCGCCCATCGCATCGTAGCTGGTTTGACTGGAATAGGGCATAGTGCCCGTATCGTTACTTTGGGGCTGGGTGGTAGGTGCTTTGCTTTTATTTGTTTGATCGCGTGTAGTTTCGGAAGCAGGAGTCTGCGCCCGTGCGGCCGCTATTAGAAAAAGCAAGACAATCAGTAGCGCTTGTGGATATCGCATCGGCGTTTCTGGATATTATGTAGAAATAGATTAGCTAACACTCAATCCGTCCCCGCACCCGCCACCGTCCCCGTAGAATACAGGGCATTGAACACCAGCTTCAGCGTCCCGTGCGACTGGGCGCGGAAGGTAATCTCCGGCCCGAAGGCGTAGAACTTACCCGCGCCGACTTTGGCCTCGAAGCCCGTCACGCCGCCCTGCAGGTACGACTGCCCCCAGGCCCAGCCGCTGCGAAGCGGCGTGGCGCTGTCGAACCAAAGAATGGGCTTAATTGCGCCATTGGCGAGGGCATCCGGCGCAACGTCAAAGACCGGGCTGTTCTCGAAATAGACGTCGGCCCGCGAGTTCATGCCCCAACTGATGGCCCGCGTGGAGTCCACGCTTACGCGCAGGATGCTGCCCGGAATGTAGTACTTCTCGCTCGGCAAGCGGGTTTCCTTTCCCTCTTTATTGATTTCCACTAGCTTGTTGCGCACAGGTAGTTTCAGGTGGTAGGCCAGGTTGGTACTGCTGCCGATGGTGAGCACGGTACCACCGGCTTCCAGAAATTTTTTCAGCTCGACGACCGTCGTGTCCACTGAAATCTTGCCCAACT
Source organism: Cytophagales bacterium (assembly GCA_038242095.1). Classification (GTDB taxonomy): domain Bacteria; phylum Bacteroidota; class Bacteroidia; order Cytophagales; family Spirosomataceae; genus Persicitalea. The sequence goes on along the minus strand of JBBSSJ010000099.1, from coordinate 3,777 downwards.
GGTCACGGAATTCTTTGGGAATGTCGTTAGGTTTAGGCTCTTTCCGGGTGTAGCCCCGGCCGCCGCTTTCGCCCACTGGAGCAGGAATGGCGCCCGTCACGAACAGCAGCACATCAAATTTCTTGCGCAGATCACCCGCGTCTAGGGTTGGTACGTATACCACCTCCACCGGAAAGTGAAACTGCTCGCTCAGCCAGCGCACCCAGCCCGAAGGCATCGAGCCACCGTAAGTGTCCCAAAGGCCCACGCGCAGCGGCGCCACCTTAGTCATTGCCGCTGTGGGCCGCTGTTGGATGCCTTGCACGTCGATACCCAGTTCGTTGGAAGCTTTGCCCAGCATGGCCTTGGCCTGTTCGCCCGCCGGGACGAAGAAGGTACCCGCCGCCATATCGGACGCTTCCGTGGTGCGAAACACGTCCACCTTGGCTTTCAGCAGGTCGTTTACGGCAGTGAAGGAGTCGTTGACTTCGGGACTTAGCACGTAGCCTGCCAACGGGGCCACAACTTCCAAATCACCCATTGGGTGCTGCAATTCGCCATAGGGAATTGCTTGGAACGGACCTTTGAACTCATTCAGGATGCGGTCGAACGTAACGCCCATCTGGTAGGCCAGTGTCCAGCCCGCCGCGTCATAGGGACGCACGGGCGGACCGCCGGGATATTGGAAATCGTTGGGGTGATCCTGCGGCTCGAGCATATCCAGCACATGCGGCCGGAACGCTTGGGCGGTCATCACGATGTAAGAACCCTGGGGATACTTTTTCTTATCTACCGTAAAATCCGCCGTGGCACGGTGGACCTGCACGCCCGATTTGATGAGCGCGTTGACAAATTTAGTCGCCGTGGGGAAATCGGCTTGGTCGGCGGACAAAACATATCCGCGCGGGTCGCGCCGCGCCGGGTCGGTCATCACCGAGTCATAGAAGGCCTGGGTGAGTTTGGCTTTGCTGTTTTTCTTCTTGGCGGCATCGTATTGGTCCTCGATTTCCTTTATTTTTTTAGGAGAAAGCGCCCAGTAGTCACGCTGACCGCGTTCGATGGCGTTTTTACCCATGCGGTAGGCGTTGAAAAGCAGTTCATCGCGCAACCGCGAGGCGTGGTTCAGCACGGCGTAGTTGAGTGATACTGAATAGTCGATCGACTGCCGGAAATGCCACAGCTGGGGCGCAATCGGAAAGGTCTGCGAACCGTTGGGAATCAGCCGGGAAGGTACCAGCGGAATGGTATCGGGCGTAGGGCTGCCGATGATTTCGGTCAGGATGCCGATCATGTTATGGAAGTAAGGCGCAGTGCGTAAGCCGCCGTTCCACCAGGTGCTGTACACCGAGCCCGCCCGTTGCGTGTAGCCCGGCTTGCCCTCGGCGTTGAGGCGCGAGTTCATAGCCGCCCCCACGGCGTCGAGGCTGGTGATGAGCAGCGGGTCGTAGACGTAGTTGAATGGATCGCGGTAGGGCGGCCCGGCCACTACCGTGCCCGCAGGGCCGGATTGGTGGTGGTTGTAGACGATTTGTGGAATCCACTCGACATAAAGCTGACGGCCAATGTTCCAGGATTCCTTCATGTTCATCATGAAAAAATCGCGGTTGTTGTCGTGGCCGATGTATTTTTGGTAAAGTCTAGGCAGAAAATCCGTTGATTTTTTCTCATCCTTTTTCTCGCGCATGTACCAGTCGCTGACCAGTTCCTGCCCGTCAGGATTGGCGTGGGCCATCAAAATAATGACATCGTCAAGGATGCGCTTTGTTTCGTCATCCTCGCGGCTGATAATCTGGTAGGCGGTTTCGATGAGTTGGTGCGCGCCCACGGTTTCATTGGCATGCAGGCCACCATCGATCCAGACCACCGCCTTTCCTTCCTGCGCCAGCGCGCGGGCCTGCGCGTTGGTAAGGCCCTCGGCGCGGGCCAGTTGCCGCGAGATGGATTTGTACTTTGCCAGGTTTTTGATATTCTCGGGTGAGGAGACGACCAGCATGTACTGGTGCCGTCCTTCCTCGGTCAGGCCCATATCCACCAGGTTGGCGCGCGGCGAGGCAACGGCAAGTTTTTTGAAATAGGCTTCTGTTTGGGTGTAGGTAGCCAGGTGATAATCATCACCAATAGCAAAGCCAAAGTGCTCCTGAGGGGTGGGAATTTTCTGGCCGAAGGCTACCGTTAAATTTATTGCAAAAAAAGCCAGCGTGGAAAACCAAAATCGCGATAATCTTCTATAGTTTATATCCATTCCAATTTTTTTAAGGGATCATTTATCTACTTTGCCGAACAAATATAACAAAACCTAGTTTCCGATTACTGATTATCCATACAGGCCAATAAATATCGTTATTTGTTTAGTTACTTCCGGATTTTGTAAGTAGTGCGTTGCTTCGCAGCGATTTCAAGGGTTGAGACCACTCGGAACACCCGATCCTCATGTGCTCCGGGCACAGGCAACAGCTGACGACTGACACTTCTGCAGTTTCAGAGCAGCCCAAGCTGACAGTTAACTTTGGAAGCGTATCAGCAATATTTTTCTGGTTAGCGCTGCCCTTTTGCTACTGACACGGGCATCCTGGCACCCATGATCGAGCCCGCTCGCCACTATAAGCCGCACCAAAATAACCTTATCGTCAATCAAAAACGGACCGATAATTGCACTGCTAAGTCCGATAAGCGCATTGCTGCCGATGTCCACCTCACCCACCCCATTGTTTATCACCAAAAAATCTTCAATGATCGTCTTCTCACCGATCACTGATTCGTTAAACGGAACAACGTCCATCCTGACCGATCGGCGGATATGCACACTGCGCCCAGCGAATGATTTCTTTGAGACCCATATTTTGAAGGGGAAAATTATAGGACAAAATCCGGATCATCGTTGTAGCAAAATCACACCAAACAAACCGATTAATGGTTGCGCCTTTGCCCACCCGGTCCGCTGACAAGAATACAGGGTGGAGCCTTATGTTGAAAAATGGGAGATATTCTGATTGCCAAAATCAAGCTGAAAGCGCCGCTGAGCAAGAGACTGGAAGACATTAGATGAACGAACTGACGTACTTTCTTAAATTCCTGAAGAGAAGGATTGCGCCGTTGCTACTCATTCCTTTGGTGGCGATGGTTGTATGCTATTTCTTTACCCGCCTGCTTCCCGACACCTATCTGTCGCGGGGACGCGCGGCAATGGGAATCGTGGACAGGACCAACCAGTTTATCGATCGTGAGCAACCGGTACAGGGCTCGGAGATAGAACGCAGTTTCGACAACCTTATCCAACTGATGAAGTTGAGGCAGGTTACGGATCAGGTGTCTTACGCCCTGCTTAGCCACGATTTGACGGTGCCGCAGGATTCACTTTTTCGTGTGCCTTCGGGGGAGCTGAAAAAGCTGGACGTCGCAACCAAACGGAAAATAGCGGCATTTCTCAGCCAGAAGCGCGATACTTTGCAGACCGGGCAAACGGATAGGCTACATCAGGCGCGGATGAATTCTGTGAACAACATGGTGAAGGACATGCGCTACGATGCCTCCTCACTGCTGGAAAAGCTCCGAATCCAACGCCTCGCCACCAGTGATTATCTGGAAGTGGAATACGAGGCGGAGGACCCGCGGTTGACGGCTTTCGTGGTCAATACGCTGTTTGTGAAGTATCGCGAAGTATCCGCGCCTATTACGCTGACCGTGGCGGAGCGGGCTACTTTGGGTGAGAAGGAGCCGTCCAGGAAATCGGTAGTGGTCATAGTGGCGGGCGTGGCGGCGTTTCTGCTTTGTCTCACCGCTTTTTCCATTACTTATTTT
>JBBSSJ010000098.1:0-15223 GCA_038242095.1 Cytophagales bacterium | reverse complement strand
GAGGATTGAAACGATACCGGATCATGTCTGATCGGCTCAGAATACGTGACTTTGCAAAGTACGATGACACCTTAGAAGTATGCGCTGGCCTTTGGAACTTTTACGTAAAAAACTGATTTATAGTGTCGCAACAAGTCTAAAGTACTGCTACGAAGAACCCCCAACTAAATGTCTTGTATTCCAAGGTAACCTCATATGAGACACTGAGAAGAGATTTTTTTTCTCACTAATAAATATCTCCTCTAGCAGCCTCTCACTTCTTAAGGAGGCCACGATCATACAATTTGTCTGGGAGGTGCGTTGCAATTTTATCAATTGATTTACACACCATACATTAAAATTTACTCAGCCCGCATTAAAATTTACTCAGCCCGCTTTCGTAAATAAAATATCCTTCAAAACACCACCAAACCCACTCTTTTTATATTTTAGGCTTTGTAGAAAATCAAAACCCCAACCGGATCCGTATGAAACGACTATTCTCCCGCTTATTTTTAATCCCCTTAATCGCAAGCCTCACTGGCCTGAGTGCCCACGCCCAACCAGTCCCGACGGCGCTTTTCAAGAACATGAAAGTGCGCAGTATCGGCCCGGCGGTCATGTCGGGGCGCATCACAACCGTGGAGGCCGTGCAGAGTAATCCTGACATTATCTACGCCGGAGCGGCTTCCGGTGGCGTTTGGAAAACTGAGAACGGCGGCGGTACCTGGATGCCCATTTTTGATGGTCAATCGACGCTTAATATCGGCTCGCTGGCGATTCAGCAATCCAATCCCAGCGTGATTTGGGTAGGAACGGGCGAAGGCAATCCCCGCAACTCGGTGAGTTTGGGAGATGGAATTTTTAAATCACTCGATGCCGGCAAGACCTGGAAAAAAATGGGTTTAGAGAAAACCCGCAACATTCACCGCATTTATATCGACCCTTCGAATCCCCAAGTGGTCTACGCCGGAGCCATCGGCAATCCCTTCGCCGAGCATCCCGAGCGTGGTGTTTTCAAAACCACCGACGGCGGCCTGACGTGGGAGAAGATACTGTTCACCAACGAAAAATCGGGTGTGGGCGACATGATTATGGACCCGTCGAACCCGCAGAAATTATTGGTATCCATGTGGCAGCACCGCCGCACGCCCTACGATTTCCAGTCTGGCGGTCCCGGCTCGGGCCTGTATCTTACTTTCGATGGCGGCAAGAACTGGAAAAAACTGGGCAAAGCCGAAGGATTGCCCGATGGTGATTATGGGCGCTGTGGCGTGGCCATTTCACCCGCGAATCCCGACCGGATGTACGCCATGGTGGAGGCTAAAAAAAATGGACTTTACACTTCTGCTGACGGCGGTTTTAATTGGACGCTGGTTACGGAAGACCCCGATATAGCCACGAACCGTCCATTTTATTTTAACAATATCATTCCCGACCCAATCAACGAAAACAAGCTCTACGCCCTTTGGCAAACGGCCAATGTGAGTATCGACGGGGGTAAGACGTTTAAGGTAATAGCCGACTTCAACCAGGCCCACGCCGACCACCACGCCCTCTGGATTCATCCCAAAGATCCCTCACTGCTCATCGACGGCAACGATGGCGGCCTGTCGATCTCGCGCGATGGCGGCAAAAAATGGATTTTTTCGGAGAATATTCCCATCGGGCAGTTTTACCACGTCGCGGTGGACAACGAGATTCCCTACAATGTCTACGGCGGTTTGCAGGATAACGGTTCGTGGCGCGGTCCCGCCTACACCTGGATGAGCGAAGGCATCCGCAACTACTTGTGGCAAAGCGTGTGGGGTGGCGACGGTTTCGAGGTAATGCCCGACGCTGACGATGCCCGTTATGGCTACGCCATGTCGCAGGGCGGTGGCTTGGGCCGCTACGACGTTCAAACCGGACAAAGCTACGGCATCAAGCCACCTGCGCCCGACCTCAAAACGCGCCTCCGCTTCAATTGGAACGCCGCCTTGGCGCAGGACCCGTTCGACAACAATACTATTTATTACGGCAGTCAGTTTGTCCATAAAAGTACTGATAAAGGCAAAAGCTGGACGATCATTTCCCCCGACCTGACGACCAATGACACGCTTAAACAAAAGCAAGACGAAAGCGGCGGCTTGTCGCTGGACGTTACTTCGGCGGAGAACAACACGACGATTCTGGCAATTTCGCCTTCTTACAAGGACAAAGGCGTGATCTGGGCTACGACCGACGACGGCAACGTGCAGCTTACCCGCGACGGCGGCGCGACCTGGACCAACATCCGCATTAAGGGATTACCTAAGGAGGCATGGATTCCGCAGGTGAAGGCCTCGAAGCTGAATGCCGCCGAGGCTTATGTGGTGGCCAACCAATACCGCATGGGCGACTTCGCCCCCTACATTTTTCGCACCCGAGACTACGGAAAAACGTGGGAGAACGTGGTCGAGAATAAGGGATTGAAAGGCTACGCCCTCAGCGTCATGCCCGACACCGAAGTACCTAACCTGATTTTTGCCGGTACCGAACACGGCCTATGGGTCAGCATGGACGATGGCAATAATTGGGCGCAGTGGACGCACGGTATCCCCAACACCAGCGTCATGGACCTCGCCATTCAGGAGCGTGAGGGCGACTTGGTCATCGGCACCTTTGGGCGCTCGCTCTACGTGCTGGACGACATCCGGCCGTTACGCCGCCTCGCCTCCACCAAGCAGGCCCCCGACCAACGACTGGTTGCCTACGCCGCGCCCGACGCCTACCTGTCCGAAACTAAAGACATCGTCGGCTACGGCTCCGGTGGCGAGGGTATTTACGAAGCCCCCAACCGCAGCCGCCAGGCCCGACTAACGTATTACCTCAACCCAAAAGGCAAACTGATTGCGCCGCCACCGCCGCCGATGGAAGCTAACGCGCGGAAGTCGAAGCGCAACATGGTCAATCCCGAAACACAAGTGTTGGCGGGCATGAAGGGCGACACAATCACCGCAATGGGGTCCGATTCTGCAAAATCAACCAAGAAAGATACCGTCCAAATTCGGGTCTACGATCAAGCCGGAAAGCTCGTCCGCACCTTCACCGACCAGCCCGATACGGCAGGGATTCAGCGCACGACCTGGGATTTACGCGCACGCGGCATTCGTACGCCAGGCGGCAAAAAGCCTAAACCCAATGCCCCCGAGCCTATCGGATTACCCGTGCTGCCCAGTACGTACAAGGTCGTTTTTATGTACAAAGACCTCAAAGATTCCACGATGGTCAATGTGCTGGCCGATCCGCGGTTGGAATTTAATCGCTCGGCCATCCTGGCCCGGCACGCAATGGCGGACCGCCTCGCTGAGTCCGCCGAAAAGCTAACCACCGCCACCGACCGTCTCGACGAAGCCGATTTCGCGGTAAAGCAACTCATGGAGCAACGCAAAAACTCGGATAATACCGCCTGGAAAGGCTGGGACAAGAAACTAAAGGCGATGCAGGATAGCATCAAAGCCTACCGCGAACTGATCGAACCCAAGCCGTTGGGCAAGCAGGGCTACGGCCGTCCCTACCGTCAAACCGCCCTCACCGTATGGCGTGATGCCTTCTACACCGTGGCCGGAACGCCCTGGACGGGCAGCAAGCCCTTTGCGCCTAACGCCGAGGACGAGCAGATGATCAAGGACGCCGAGATGATGGTCGAGCAGGCCGTGGGCCGGGTCGATGGATTTTTTGCAACCAATTGGCCCGCCTTTCGCCGGGAGGTGGAAGCGATGCCTTCTTTGCTTTTCGAGTAAAAGAGATAATTTTTTGTCGAGAGGCCGGGCGGATGATTCTCGCCCGGCCTTTTTTGTTGCTACCCTGTTACCTAAAATTTGGAGTACCTTTGCAGCCTTTCAAAAAACCTTCCCATGCACGAAAACATTCTCCAAAATCTCAGTATCCAAGCGCTCAATCCCATGCAGGAAGCTGCCATCACCGCCGCGCGGCTGGGCGACTCCGTGGTACTTTCGCCCACCGGCTCAGGCAAGACGCTGGCTTTTTTATTGGCGATTTTGGAAAGGCTGGATCCCCAGATTACGGGCGTACAGGCGTTGATTTTGGTACCCTCGCGGGAGTTGGCCTTGCAAATCGAGCGGGTTTTTAAGTCGATGGGCACCGGGTATAAAGTCGCTTGCTGCTACGGCGGGCACGCGGTCAAGACGGAGGAAAACCTGCTTCGCGAAGCTCCGGCCCTGCTCATTGGAACGCCGGGCCGCGTTGCTTTTCACAGCCGGAAAAATAATTTCGATTCCGCCACGGTGCATACGCTGGTGCTCGACGAGTTCGATAAGTCGCTGGAAATGGGTTTTCAGAATGATATGTCGGCCATCATCTATCCGCTTTCGGGACTGAGTCGGCGGATTTTCACTTCGGCTACGCCGCTCGATACGCTGCCGGATTTCACGGGAGCTGTCGATCCGCAGCAAGTCAATTTTCTGGGCAACCGCGCCGCCGTGCCGCAACTGACCATGAAAGTCGTGCGCACGACTTCGGTCGAAAAGTTGGAAACGCTTTTTTCATTGCTTTGCCTGATCGGCGAGCAACCGACGCTGGTATTTTGTAACCACCGCGATGCCGTGGATCGCATCGGCGACCTGCTGGCGCGAAGCGGCCTGGCACACGGCGTCTTTCATGGCGGCATGGAACAGCGCGACCGCGAACGCGCGCTGATGAAGTTTCGCAACGGCAGTACCCGCATCCTGATCGTGACCGACCTCGCCGCCCGGGGCCTGGATATTCCCGAAATTGGCTCCATCGTGCACTACCAATTCCCGCTCAACGAGGAGGGATTCATCCACCGCAACGGCCGCACCGCCCGCATGTTTGCCACTGGTACGGTGTACCTGCTGCTCGATGAGGAGGAAAAAGCGCCTTACCTCTCCGCCTTGCCCAACGAACAACCGTTGCCTGAGTTCGACCGCCTGCCATCCGAGCCGGACTGGGAAACGGTTTACTTTTCGGCGGGTAAAAAGGATAAGATCAACAAGGTCGACATTGTGGGCTTGTTGTTAAAAAAGGGAGAGTTGCAAAAGGATGAACTTGGCCTAATCGAAATCTGGGATGACAGCGCTTTTGCTGCCGTCAGTCGCGCCGAAGTCGACCGCGTGGTCAAGCGGCTGCAACCGGAAAAGTTGAAAGGAAAAAGAATTAAAATTGCGGTAGCCAATTGAGATCAAGTGCCATCCATTGCCACATGCATTAGCTTGTAGACAACAGATTATGCCTTAAAAAACAAACCTCCAATGAAAATCTCTGAAATAAACCCGAAACCAAAATTCTTCGATCGCTACATCAATCTGGTCGAAGACATCGACTTGCTGGATGCGCTCGACACCTTATCACCCGTCAGCGTTTTCGCGGACATTGAATCGCTGGAAGCCCTGGGCGATCAGGTGTACGCACCAGGTAAGTGGACGATTCGTGACATTGTGCAGCATTGCATTGATACCGAGCGAATCATGTCCTATCGCGCTTTGCGGTTCGCCCGTAACGATCAAACGCCCCTGCCGGGTTTTGAGGAAAATGGTTACGCGCAAAATGCATTAGCTAATCAACGGACGCTGGAAGATTTGCTGGAAGAATACGAAATCGTGAGGATAGGTACCTTGGCACTTTTCGATAATTTTAGTCAGGAAATGTTGAATCGTGCCGGAATAGGTAGTAGCCTCAGCAAAATACCCATTTCAGTGGCAGCCCTGGGATTTATGGTAGTGGGCCATGCTATTCACCATTATAATGTAATTGAGGAAAGGTACTTCCCACTACTTAGCACCTAAAACAAAAAAAGCCCGCACTACAATAGCGCGGGCTTTTTCATTCCTTTGTTTTCAACGATCAGGCGTTCTCAGCTTTGATATTGATTGTTTCGATTGCCAGATCATTCAACAGCTCGTCGGTGTCTTTTTCTTCTTCAAGCGTTGCGGCCAGCAAGTCAGCTATTTCTTTATAGCCTAGTTGCACGGCGTAGCGGTGCGCGGTACCGTAACCCGTAATTTCGTAGTGCTCTACGCGCTGCGCTTCGGCGATCATACCAGCGTCCATCACGGCCTTTGTAGCTTTTTCGTCCATAAAGCTAGCGGCTTCTTTGATGATCCCTTCCATTGCCTTACACTTTTCGCCACCAGGCTTAATGCCCAAAATTTCACAAGCTTTTTCGAGACGTACTTTCTGCTCTTCAGTTTGTTGCAGGTGCTTGTTGAAGGCATCCTTCAATTTCTGGTTCGTGGCATTATTAATCATTTTAGGCAATGCGCCTATGATTTGAGACTCGGCGCTGTACAGATCTTTGATTTGATGTTTCAGCAGGTCGTCGAGGTTGTTCAATTTATCAGACATAATATTTTTTGTTTTAATTATAAAATCAGTTGATAGCATTATGGTAATGCAGTTGGTAGTAGTAGTTAAAAAACCTGTCCAATGACCATTGTGGCAATATTAGATTACTCATAACACCTACAATCCAAGAAATAAGGTCTTACAACCACCTGATTTATAAATAGATAAAATCAAAGAACCGAATCAGAAAGATCTTCCGATTCGGTTCTTTGATCGTGGCGAACAATCCACATTATTCAAAATTTTGCCCCAGGTTGTAAAAGTAGAATGAAGGACTTTGACCGCCCGGTGGCCCGGTTCGCTCAATCTGACAGTGTGCCAACTGGTCACTTATTCTATCATCGCTCCCGCCACCCGGTCAACATTACCCTTAAAGCTCTTCATAATCCAGCCACCACCTACCACATCATCGCCTTCGTAGAAAACGGCGGCCTGGCCGGGGGCGATACCGTTGACGCCGTCGTGAAAATCCACGCGGATGCGATCGGCGGACTCTTGCACGATGGTTGCGGGCGTGCCTTCGTGCTTGTAGCGCACTTTGGTGACCGTTTCAAACGGTTGAGCTAGGGCGGCGTATTTTTGCAGGTTGAGCTTGCCCACCACCATGCCATCGCGGTAAAGGTCGGGCAGGTCGCCGAGTACCACCTCGTTGGTGTCCTTGCGGATTTCGGTCACGAAAGCAGGGCGCCCCAATGCGATACCAAGGCCCTTGCGTTGCCCGACGGTGTAGAACGGGTAGCCTTCGTGCTGGCCCAGTACCGTACCGTCCACCCGCACGAAATTGCCGCCCGCCACTTCGGCTTCCAGACCGGGAATGCGGCGCTTAAGGAAACCCCGGTAGTCGTTATCGGGCACGAAACAAATTTCGTAGCTCTCGGATTTATTTACCAAATCCATGAAGCCGCGCTCGGTGGCCATCGCTCGAATCTCGCTTTTGTGCAGGTACCCCAGCGGCAATTTCGTACGGCTCAGGCTCTCCTGTGACACGCCCCACAGTACGTAACTCTGGTCTTTCCAGGCGTCGATGCCTTTGGAAAGCACGTGACGCCCGCTGTCCATTTGTCGAATGTTGGCGTAGTGTCCGGTGGCGATTTGGGCGCAATCGAGACGATCGGCGCGACGGAGCAGGGCGTCCCATTTAATGTGGGTATTGCACAGCACGCACGGATTGGGCGTGCGGCCTTCGAGGTACTCGCCCGTGAAATGGTCGATGACGTAGTCGCCGAATTCGGCCCGGATATCCAGGATGTAATGTGGGAAGCCCAGCTGTACCGCGATGGCGCGGGCATCGTTGATAGAATCGAGCGAGCAGCAGCCCGTCTCCTTCTTGCTGGCGCCGCTCCCGGCGTAGTCCCAGGTTTTCATCGTCATCCCGATTACCTCGTAACCCTCTTCGTGCAGCATCACTGCCGCCAACGAACTGTCGATGCCGCCGCTCATGGCGACGAGTATTCTGCCGTGTTTGCTCATAGTCGTAATCTGCGAAGGTTGAATGCCTTCCGATTGTTGGTTAGTCAATATATCGTGGTGGAACGCGCCTTGGTGCGCTCTGAGTTCCAATTAAACGTAAAGGTCGCTGAGGTTTAGGCGAAGGTTGCAAAGTCTTCTCCGCGCGCTTTGCATAAAAACTTTGCGTTCTTTGTACCGGGCCGCCGACGCGGTTAAACAATCCGCAAAGCAATGTTAAAAACTTTTGTCAAAATAAGTAACGTCACCAACCTCTCTGATGCGCGCTACTGCGCGGGGATGGGGGTGGACATGCTCGGCTTTTCGGTCGACGAGGCTTCTCCTTATTATATACTACCCAAAAAATACGCCGACATGCGTGGCTGGGTCGCCGGGGTGCAGCTCGTAGCCGAGTCGGCGGAAAGTGACCCGCAAAAGCTACTAAGTACTTTGGCCGATTATGATTTCGACGCGCTGCAAGTGGAGAACCCGGATTTGTTACTATATCTGAAAAGTGAATTGGCCAAGCCGCTGCTGCTACGGGTGGATGTGGACCATTACGAGGCCGACGAATTGGATGCGCTCATGAGCCGCTATGCCTCGGAGGTCGAGTATTTTTTGCTGGAAAGCGCCGCAAACATGCCGTTGACCGCCAATTGGCAGGATTACCTTGATACGCTTAGCCGCTCCTACCCCATTCTGTTAGGCTTTGGCCTGGAAGTACCTGCGGAAGTACCGGAACTCGTGGACGGGCTGGCGATTCAGGGCGTTGCACTGCGCGGTAGTGAGGAAATCAGGCCGGGCTATAAAGATTTTGGGGCCCTGATGGCCGTTTTGGAAGCGCTGGAAGACGAGTATTAGATCTAGGCAGAGGTATTTGGCGGCAAGCAAATTCGGGCCTCTTCCCAAAATTTGCCATTCAACCGCAACAGATACCGATTATAAATTTTTGGAAAGCAGTATCTTGTATTACCCACTACCTTTGATTGCAAATAAAGGAATAAACCCGAGCTTTACCCTTTGATCATTAAGGTTTGATTCTTTTATCAAAGCCGAAAATAACATCAACCTAAAATATTACGAACCATGGAAAAGAAACTAACCCGAATCCCGAGCGAGGCCGTCGCGGGCGGTGTGGCGGCGGGCATGGCCGACTACTTTGGCATCGACCGTAGCATCGTGCGCGTGCTGTGGGTGGTGGCGTTGCTGCTGCCCATTCCGCCGACGTTCTTCTGGACGGCCATTATCTATATCATCTTCTGGGTGGCACTGCCCGAAGGCCTGCCCGGAGCCAACGCCGCGACGATCTACGACGCCAATGCCCCGGCGGGCAGTCCTGAGGCACCCCGGCAGTCATTCTTGTCCAATAGCTCTGATCCCGATCGTTCGATAAAGATTATCGGTGTGGTGCTGCTGGCCGTAGGCGGCATTTTGCTGTTGGATGAATTGCCTTATTGGTATCGTATCCGGGAGTACATCTGGCCCGTGGCCCTGATCGTGGCCGGAGCCTACCTACTGCTCCGCCTACGCGACCGCAACGAGGGCGCAAGTAAGGATTTCACAAGTACGGATTTCACGAATACCCCTACGCCACCGCCGGCCGACCCGTTCGCGCCCCGCGATCCCTTCCCGCCTGTAACGCCCGACCCGACGCCCTATCGCCCCTTCGACCGGCCAATCTCCAACCCGGACATCGACCCCGACCGCCCCACCGATCCCGATGGCGATACGGATTTTGGTGGCGAGCCGCCGATTGTAAAGTAGCCGTTATCGTTTAGTTGTTTAGAGTTTATTTGTTTAACCCTTTTGAACAATTAGACGCCTAAATTATTTGCCAAAATCCATTACTTCGGACCTTTGCACCCCTGTGCCTTTGGACCTCAAAACTAACAGCCATGAACTTTAAAAACACATTCTGGGGCATTATGCTCATCGTCGTCGGTTCCCTTTTCCTGGTGGAAGAATTCACCGATTTTGACTTCGGGCGTTATTTCCTGCCCATTATCCTCATTGCCTCGGGCGGATTGCTGCTGCTTCGGCATCAGTTGGGTAGCCGACCGAAGGCCAACTCTAATTTATAAAGAAATCGAAAATTGGCTTGCAATTTCTTATCAATTAAAATCTTATAAATCATGAAACGATCGAACGGAATATTCTGGGGCGGCTTGCTGCTCGTGCTGGGTATTTTTTGGCTGCTGCGCAATTTGGGTCTGCTGCAAATCGACTGGGAGGAAGTAACCCGCTTCTGGCCCTTGCTCCTCATCCTGGCCGGCGCTGGCTTGCTCGTGGCTGGCCGCGAGCGCGGCGGGGCTGCGGGTGGTGTGGCGGGCATCCTGATCGCCCTGGCGGTGCTGGGCGGCATCACGCACCGCACCAACCGCGCTTTCGACCGCCCTGACCGCTCCAACTGGAATTTCGGTTGGGACAGTGACGACGACGAAAACGACGACTGGAACTTTGGTGATCGGCAGGAACGACGTGACGAGGAACGCCGCGAACGCGACGAAGAGCGCGCCCGGGCACGGCAACGGGGCTACGATTACGACCATGACGACGACAGCAACAGCGGTGAGGGGGACCAAGATTCTGCTTCCGATGACGCGAAATCCGATGACGCGAAAGAAGAGAACAGACGTCCCGTCAGCAATCGGCATTACCAATACGAGATGGACCAGAATCTGCGCGAAGCTACGCTCAATTTTGAAGGTGGAGCGGGCGAGTTCAAGCTTAAAAGTAATACGAATAAGCTGTTTGAGGCCGATTCGCGCTCGCGGCTGGGCGGGTTTTCAACCGATATACGCAACAACCGCAACGCCAACACGGCAGTCATCAATTTTAAGATGGAGAGCGGCCGGGTTAATTTGAAAAACGGCGAAAATGGCAACCAAGTCGATTTCAGCCTTAACACCGCGCCGATTTGGAATATCGATCTGGGGCTGGGAGCAGGCAAAGCCGATTTTGACCTGAGCGACTATAAAGTGAAGTCTTTGAAAATAAGCACCGGCGTGGCCGATCTGGAAGTCAAACTTGGCGACCAGTTGGCCCAATCTGATGTAAAGATTGAGTCGGGTATGGCATCTGTGACATTGGAAGTGCCAGAGTCGGTCGGTTGTGAGGTCAGGATCGACGGCATGCTTAATGACAAGAATATGGGCGATTTGCAAAAAATCAGCGACGGCCTCTACCGCTCGCCCGGATTCGAGCGCGCGGCCCGCAAAATCCTGATTCGCTACGATGCGGGATTGTCAAAGGTCAATATTCGGCGGTATTAGGTAGCCGAGATCCTATTCCCCATCCTCCAAATTCTGAAAACCGCTTTCAGAGTTTGGAGGATTTTTTCTTTTACTAAGTAAGCAATGCGACTTGCTAAGTCAGGCCGTTAGCGGCTTTGAATCTTTGGATCAGCGACTTATATTCGTTCCGTTTCCACTCAAACCCCAAACCCGACGATGAAAAATGCGCTGCTCACAGTTCTTCTACTTTTTGTGCTGGATGTTGCTTCCGCTCAGAAAACCAACAATTATATTTCGGCTACCATCGATAGCAAAGAATGGAAAGCCGAGGCGAAACGGCTGAAATTTAAAGCCAGAGAGATGGGCTACCTGGTCTTGGGCGCCTTTGAAGTCAATCCCGACGTTCAGGTTTGGATCAGAATGTGGTACCAGGGCGACGCTCCCGCGCCCGGTACTTACCCCATCGAGGATCTGAAAGGATTGGAAGGCAAAAAGTACAAGGAAAAATCGGCTGGTAAAGTGTGGACTTTGATCGACTACACCGAAGAGACCAAGAAGATGGGCCACGGCTTTCATGATGGCGAGTCCTTGAGCGGCACCATCACCATCACGGCTTCTACGCCCACGTCGGTAGCGGGAACATTTGAGGCTGATTTAGCCGGGGTTTATTATCAAAAAAGAGTTGTTGCCACCATGACGGGAGGCGGCTTGCGCGGCAATCTTGAGCGGAAAATTCTGACCGGCGCCGGAGCAGGCGTTATCGCCAACGGCGACCCGCACGCGCACGACCGCACAAAAAAACTTGACGAAACCGATTCGATCAAACTCACCGATGGCCAGTTCAGTGTGGACTGGGCCAAAGAAGACAGGGAATAACCGTACACGCTCGTTCTTAAATAGAAACCCGGCCAGAATGTTGGCCGGGTTTTTGTCTGGGTGTGTATAGTGCGAATCATCTGTGAAGATGACTGATTATTAGAGTTGCAAATCATCGCACTTCCGTTGGCGAAGTCAATACTCTATTTGCGGTATATTTCATTTATATTGGGAGCAGTTTGGGGGAGAAAAAATAACAACAATGGATCAAAGGGTATGAGGTGGACGATCATTGTGCTAATGCTGATAGTAGGGGCAGGAGAATCACACGCCCAAACCAGGGAAGGTGAAACTCCTGCAACGGCAATCCGATATTGGGAGAACGAGCCCTCGTCTGTCGTTCGTGACACTACACTTATTCGTTTGTACAGCCGCGCGGCCGACCGTAATACCGATCTGGACAGTTCATTGCTGTGGTTGCAAAAAGGATTCAAGATCGCCTTTCGCTTGCGGTCGAGTACCTGGCTGGCTTTCGTGCATAATCATATTGGTCTGGTGTACTTACGCAAAGGCGTGAGTTTCCAGGCAATCGAATACCTTTTTAAAGGACTTCAATACGCCGAACGCGCCAAAGATTTGGGCGGACAAGCCGTGAGCTGGAACTATATCGGTGACTGCTACGCCAATCTCAAAAAATACGACAAAGCGGTCGTAGCAGAAAACCGCGCCATTGCGTTATGCGAAGCCAGCCACGATAGCGCGGGACAACTCCAATCGCTCAATGACCTGGGGGTGGCCTACCGCGAAAGTAACCGATTGGCAGCATCAATTAGGGTTCTTAAAAAAATTCTTGACAATACCGCCATGACGCCTCCTCCCGCGCTGCGTGCTACGGCCTTGACCAACTTGGCAGCCACCTACCTCAAGCAGGATGATTTTGCCAACGCCGAAAAGTACGCCCTGCTGGCTGTCGAGCAAGAAACCGACACCAAAGGCCGGGCCGATGCCGAGCTGCTCTCGGTGCTGAGTTTGATCGCAAGCCGAAGCGGGCAGAATGTTAAGTCCCTGGATTACGCCGCGCGAGCCGCTTTCTATATACCATACGAATGGCCGGGACGGCGCGAAAAAGTCGCGTACAATCTCTTCCTGTCCTATAAAGCCCTGCAAATGCCCGACACCGCGCTCTATTGGCACGAACAATTCGTCAGCCTGCGAAACCGCAACGGGGCCGAAGCGCAGGCCAAGCGTATCGAGGTACTGCGGTACGAGTACGATGCCCAACAGCGCGATCAGCGAATGCAGGCCATGGCCGACGACATGGCTGGTCAGGCGTATCTACGCAACTGGCTGCTGCTGGGAATTTTATCTTTTCTGGTATTAGCCTTGGCGCTTTGGCGAAGCAATAATTTGCTACGCCGACGGCGAGAAGAACTGGACACCACTAACCTGCAACTGACCGAGGTAGGCCATCTCCTGCAACAGACTAACGCCACGCTGGAAGAGCGTGTGGCCGAGCGGACTGAGGCGCTTCGGAAAGCCAACGGCGTCCTGATCCAAAAAAACAACGAAATTCAGGAAGCCCTGTTCAAAGGGCAGAGCATCGAGAGAAAACGCGTAGCCGCCGAGCTACACGACAATCTGGGCAGTTTGCTTTCGGGCGTGAAGTGGCGACTCGAATCGGTCGATTTCGACGACCTTTCCGAAGCCAAGCAGGAAAAATACCGGAGCGTGGTGCGGCTTATCACCGATGCCTACGAGCAAGTACGGCATATTGCGCACAACCTCTTACCCTCCTCTTTGCAGGAAAAAGGGTTCATCCCGACTTTGCAAAAATTGGTGGACGAGCTGAACCGCTCGGGCAAGGGAACTTTTGAATTAATTTGCGCCCCCGGCGTTGCGGTCGACGACAAAAAAACTGCTTTCGAGCTATACAGTTGTGCCCTGGAACTGATCAATAATGCGCTACGCCACGCCAACGCCCGGCAGGTGGTGATCGAAATCGTGCAGACCGAGTACTTCGACGTCCTGATGATTACCGACGATGGTGTAGGTATCTGCTCCGATCAGGATAAGAATCAGGGACTAGGCCTGGAGAATATCCGCCACCGCGTCGATTCATTGCGCGGGAACCTGTCGATTCGACCATTCAAAGGCAAGCGGGGACTCGCCAGGCGAGGCACCTCGATTACGATTCGGATTCCCCGGCAAAAAGTGCCGGCTTGAAAAGCAAAGCTCTGCCTACTTCACGTTCCCAAAATCCTTAGCCAGGGTATTCATTTCCGCATCGGAGAGTTTGTGCGAGGCTACCACCATGCGGTACCGTAATGTTAGATTTTCGCCTTTTTTTAGTTTTTGATTACGGGTTTCCTTGCCCTCTGAGTACTCCTTATCACCCATTGGATTGACGGCAAACAGCCCGTAGCCACGCGCGTGCCAATAGGCCGGATACCCCAGATTTTGGGGATGGTCGAAGATAGCCACGCTAATGTCTTCGTCTCCAATCTTGCCGGTCAGATCGTTCCAGGCCGAGCGCTTTCCCCAAACGTCATCACCCTCTACGCCTTCCTTGTTGCGGTAATTGCCCGTCACGCCTTCGTTGTTGAGTGACGCCACTTTCGTCGCCACGCCATTGGCATCGGTAAATACCTCCGCTTTTTTGGAAGGCAGTTCCAATTGCCGGGCCATTCTCATACCAAACATCCCTTCCTTGGAATCGGTAAAGGTCACCTCCTGCTGTGCGGTCAGTACGGTGATACGATCCACAATGCGCTCATCACCGGAAGCCCGGAAGATGAATGTTGTCTTTTCCTTAATCAAAGTATCGCCGTCCTGACTTACCCAAGCCGCCGTTACGTCGAGTTCGCCCTTTCCTTTGCCGCTTTTCAGATTGGTAATTCCGGTGTGGACAATGTCGCCGTATTTGTTTTTGGTGCGGTCGACGGCGCCGGAACTATTCCAAAAATCGTAGCCGTTCACATCGCCATGGTTAAACCACACGCCCACATGGTGCGGATGGTCTACCCGCTCGCCGGGGCGCGGGTCCATCGGCCAGCCGCGCGTGATGAGCGTTCCCTGCGCGGTACGTACCGGGTACAGCACCGGCTTTTTGAGCGTTTCCAGGCCCGGATAGATATAAGCCGTGAACGATTTCCCGTCCACGTTTACCTCCACCTTCCGCTCCGCCCCATTATTCTGCAATTCCACCTGCTGGGCGTAAGTGGTGTATGTAAGTGAAAGTAACGTTGCAGCTATCAGAGTGGCATTTCTCATGTTTTTGTTTATTAGACTTGTTGCGACACTATAAATCAGTTTTTTACGTAAAAGTTCCAAAGGCCAGCGCATACTTCTAAGGTGTCATCGTACTTTGCAAAGTCACGTATTCTGAGCCGATCAGACATGATCCG
>JBBSSJ010000097.1:0-15229 GCA_038242095.1 Cytophagales bacterium | reverse complement strand
GAAAAATTCCTGTTCAACTACGCCACCGTCAAGATGATCCCGGAAATAAACCGGACGCGCGGGGTGGCGAGGACCCAGATCCTAGGCAGCCGCCGGTACGCCATGCGGGTTTGGCTCAACCCCGACCGGATGCGGGCATACAAAATTTCGGTAGAGGATGTCAACGAGGCCCTGGCCGAGCAAAGCGTTGTGGGCCGTCCGGGCCGGATCGGCCAAAGTTCGGGTATAGCAGCCCAGTCGCTGGAATACGTACTGACCTACAAAGGCCGCTACAATACGCCGGAAGAATACGAGAATATCATTATCCGGGCCAATTCCGAGGGGGAAAGCATCCACCTGCGCGACATAGCCACCGTCGAATTGGGTAGTGAATTCTTCGATATCTATTCCAATCTCGACGGCTACCCTTCGGCGGCCATGGTATTGAAGCAAAACTATGGCACCAATGCCAACGATGTAATTGCGGACGTAAAAACCAAACTCGAGGAAATGAAAAAATCCTTTCCTCCGGGGGTCGACTATAAAATCAGCTACGACGTATCGCATTTTCTGGACGCTTCCATCGACCAGGTACTCGATACGCTGCGGGATGCATTTATCCTGGTAGCCTTGGTAGTATTTTTATTCCTCGGTGACTGGCGATCTACCTTGATCCCGATTCTCGCGGTTCCGGTATCGCTGATCGGGGCGTTTTTTGTCATGCAGTTTTTCGGTCTCTCCATCAACCTGATTACGCTGTTCGCACTGGTACTGTCAATCGGTATTGTGGTAGACAATGCCATCGTGGTCGTGGAGGGGGTGCACGCCAAGATGGAGGAGAGCAACCTCACGCCTTACCGGGCCACGCTGGAAGTACTCAGGGAACTTGGCGGGGCGATCATCGCCATTACTTTGGTGATGACGGCGGTGTTTATCCCTCTGGTATTTATGTCGGGGCCGGTCGGTGTCTTCTATCGGCAGTTTTCCATTACCATGGCCAGTTCCATCGTCATTTCGGCGATCGTAGCACTTACGCTCACGCCGGTGCTGTGTGCCATGTTATTGAAAAACAATCATGGAAAACCAAAAAGCAAAAACCCGCTCTCCCGAGCGCTCGATGGTTTTAACCGGGGCTTTGAAAAACTTACCGGTAAATATGTGGGCCTGTTGCGGTTAATTGTCAGCCGACGCGTGGTGACGTTCGCCATATTGGCGGCCTTTTGCGCAGGCATATTCTACGAGAACACCACCCTGCCGGCCGGTTTTATCCCGAACGAAGACCAGGGTACCATTTATGCCATCATCCAAACGCCACCGGGTTCCACGCTGGAGAAAACCAATGAAGTTTCGCACCGGCTCCTGAAAATTTGTGAAGATATAGAGGGCGTGGAAGGCGTATCGTCTTTGGCGGGTTACGAGATCATGACCGAAGGCCGGGGATCCAACGCGGGCACCTGTCTCATCAACCTAAAACCCTGGGCGGATCGCAAGCAGAATGTTCTCGAGATCATGGAAGAATTGGAGGAGAAATCGAAAAATCTGGGGGCCGTCGTCGAATTCTTCGAACCACCGGCAATTCCGGGATTTGGTACGTCGGGCGGATTTTCCATGCGTTTGCTGGATAAAAACACGGAAACGGACTACCAGGAGTTCGATAAGATCAACAAGCAATTCATGGATAACCTGGCCAAGCGCAAAGAGCTGACCGGCTTGTTCACCTTTTTTGCCGCGAATTATCCGCAGTACGAACTGGAGATCGACAATAACCTGGCCATGCAGAAGGGCGTATCCATCGGAAGAGCGATGGAAAACCTCAACATTCAGATCGGTAGCACCTACGAACAGGGGTTTATTAAGTTCAACCAGTTTTTCAAGGTCTATGTGCAGTCCGATCCGAGTTTCCGAAAGCTGCCCTCCGACATTTTGAATCTTTTTGTCAAAAACGATGCGGGAGAAATGGTTCCCTATTCATCGTTTATGCGGCTCAAGAAAGGCCAGGGACCCAACGAGATCACCCGCTTCAACCTGTATAACTCCGCTGCCATCCAGGGACTGCCGGGCAAGGGCTTCACCACGGCCGATGCCATCGCCGCCATCCGGGAAGTGGCCGCCACGACCCTGCCCAAAGGCTACGACATCGCTTTCGAGGGTCTTTCTTACGACGAGTCGATTCGGGGCAACGAGTCGCTGTACGTCTTCCTGATCGTGCTGGCATTCGTCTATTTCGTGTTGGCCGCGCAGTACGAGAGTTTCATCATCCCAATGGCCGTTATTTTCTCGCTGCCGGTCGGCGTGTTCGGTTCTTTTCTGCTGCTTAAAGTCATGGGGCTGGAGAACAATATCTACGCCCAAATCGGTCTGATCATGTTGATCGGTCTGTTGGGGAAAAACGCCGTACTGATCGTGGAGTTTGCCGTGCAGAAGCGACAGCAAGGCTTCACGATTCTGGAGGCTGCCATCGAAGGGGCCAGGGTTCGTTTCCGCCCTATCCTGATGACCTCGTTCGCCTTTGTGGCCGGCTTGATCCCGTTGATCGTCGCCACGGGGGCCGGCGCGGTCGGTAACCGCACCATTGGTGCTTCGGCCCTGGGGGGCATGTTGTTCGGTACCATTTTCGGCGTAATCATCATCCCTGGGCTGTATTACATATTCGCCCACCTGGCAGATGGCCGAAATATGATCAAAGGGGAGGACCAGGAGCCGTTGTCCGAAAACTGGGCGCACCAAGTGGACACCTTTCCCGTAACCGAACTAACCACCAATCATGAATAAACAACTCAGATATAAGTGCCTGACCGTAGCGGCTTTAACCCTCTTCGTGTCAGGTTGTAAAGCGCCCGAAATGATGAACAGGGACGCCAATCGGGAAGTGCCGGCGAGCTATACCGGCTCGCTGGACTCCACCAACTCAGGAAAGGTTAGCTGGCGGAATTATTTTACCGATCCCAACCTGGTCGCTTTGATCGACACCGCCCTCAGCGGCAACGGCAACCAGGAGTTGAACATTGCCTTGCAGGAGATTGCCATCTCCCAAAACGAGGTGCTGGCTCGCGCCGGGGAATACAAGCCCTTCGTCGCCCTGCGTGGCGGAGCGGGCGTGGAAAAATCGGCCCGCTACACCCGCCCCGGCTCCACGGAAGCCAACATCGACATCAAGCCGGGTCGGGAGACGCCCGATCCCCTGCCCGATTTCGTGGTAGACTTGTACGCCCGCTGGGAAGTGGACATCTGGCACAAGTTGCGCAACGCCAAGAAAGCCGCCGCGCTACGGTTTTTATCCTCCCGTGAAGGCCGGAATTTCACGACCACCAATATCGTCGCCGAAATCGCCACGTCCTACTACGAATTGTTGTCGCTCGACACGCAATTGGCGATCCTGCAAAACAACATCGAGATTCAGAACAATGCCCTGAAAATCGTGCGGATGCAGAAGGAGGCCGCCAAGGTAACCGAACTTGCCGTACAGCGTTTTCAGGCCCAAGTGCTCAACACCCAAAGCCAGCAGTACGGCATTCAGCAGCGGATTGTCGAAACGGAAAACAAAATTAATTTTCTGATGGGACGCTACCCGCAACCCATCGTCCGCGCCAGCGATAATTTCGAGACGATGGTCCCCGAGGTGGTCCGCACGGGAGTTCCTACCCAACTGCTGTCCAACCGCCCCGACATCCGGCAGGCCGAACTGGAACTGACCGCCGCCAAAATCGACGTACAGGTGGCCCGGGCCAACTTTTACCCGTCACTGGGCTTATCCGCTGACATTGGGCTTCGAGCCTTTAATCCCATTTACCTGGCTAACCTGCCTCAATCGCTGATCTCGTCGCTCATTGGGGACTTAACGGGGCCGCTGGTCAACAAGAACGCCATCAAGGCCAAGTACTACAGCGCTAACGCCCGGCAGATTCAGGCGATTTACAGCTATGAGCGTACGGTGCTGAATGCCTACATCGAGGTGATCAACCAGCTCTCGAATATCGGTAATCTACAAAACACCTACGACCTGAAGTATCAGGAAGTGCAGGCGCTCAACCAGTCGATCACGATCTCGAACAACCTCTTCCGCTCGGCCCGCGCCGACTACATGGAGGTCCTGCTCACCCAACGCGACGCTCTGGAATCGCGCTTCGACCTTATCGAAACCAAAATGCAGCAGTTGAACGCCACGGTCGATGTGTACCGGGCGCTGGGCGGCGGCTGGAATTGAGGTAGTTAATGAAGTTTTATAAAGTAAAGAATCCCCGACGCTTCCACGCCGGGGATTTTTGTTGTGGAGGGGTATCGTTCAGATCTCAATTTTACTTTTTTTGTTAAAAAGCTTACATTTGGAAAAAGAACCAGCATGACTATGAGGACTTCAACAGATATTCAGCAATTGCCCCGCACTTGGGAGGAATTTGTAGATTGGGAGCCAACTGACGGCTATAAATACGAGTGGAACGATGGCGAGGTCATTAGATTTGAAAGTATGAAACAGAGGCATTTGTTGATTATCAAAACGCTTACTCGCCTTTTTGCCAAGACAACAGCTTACCAGCGTGGTGGAGAAATAGTGCCGGAACAGGACGTCATGTTGACGGGCATCCAAATGCGCCGACCTGATTTGGCTTATTTCAGCATCGACCAGATTAATATTTGCTTATCTGCCAAAGAAGGGTTGATTCCTGCCTTTGTTATCGAAGTAGTCTCTCCAACCGATGATGCTATAAAAGTCGAAGAAAAACTGATCGAGTATTTTAAGTGCGGCGTACAGGTAGTATGGCACGTCTACCCCGAGAATGAAGTCGTGTACGTTTACACTTCCCGTAAAAATGTCAAAATTTGCACGGAAGACGATCTCTGCTCCGCTCAACCCGTGTTGCCTGATTTTGAACTAAGCGTGAATGATTTATTTGCTGTACCACAGAGTTGATTTTCTTATCGTCAACTTTCAATTGCGGCGGCGACCCGGTGTCAACTGTCAACTAAAATATCACGCTCCCGTTTTATACGCTTCATTCCGCACCAACCGCAGATTGTTCAGCGCCGGGAACACCTTCACATTTTCCGCCGGGATCACCTCGCGCTTGATCCAATTCGTTACGCGGTTGAGTTTCAGGTTGTGCAGCCGGGCGTAGTCCGCGATCGTAACCCACTCGCCCAGCAAATACTCCTCGCCTTCGTAATGGATGAAGCCTTTCAGGCCTAGATCAGCGATGCCTTGCAGGACGCGGAGACGATCGCCCAGTTTTTCCAGTTCCGGCCGAAAGTGTTGCCTCAGTTCGCCCCTTTCGGCATCAGGTAGGCTTTCGTACCAGCCATGATACTCGGCGCGTCGGCTGGCCCGCTCCTCATCGCTTTCGGCGGCGCGCACCCAGGCCATGTATTCGTCGGATTTCTTCTTGATTGCTTCCATGGGGTTTCGGTTTCTATGATCCTTATGGTTTCAGCCATTCGCTTTACTTCTTCTACCAGTTGGTTAAAAAGCTCGTCCGTGCCTTCGGGAGGATACTCGATAAGCTTGTCCTCGACTAGTTTCAGCTCCTCCCGCAATAGTTTCAGTAATCTTTCTCTCCGGTTCATCGGCGGGTAATTTTCTCAAAGATACGTATTGTGTAGCTGGCACACAAGCTCCTTTTATTCAAACTATATCAAATGCCGCACTTTAATCTTCTTGAATTTCTTGCCCATACCCAACTGAATCGCCAGCGAATCTTTGATGATCAATTCTCCCTTCTGCAAACCGGATATAGCTTCCTTGATTTCCTGAAACTCGCGCCCGGCTACGCCGAATAAATCCTTGATCACCCCGTCGTTGATGGATTGTTGCTTCATAATCAGCGGGTACTGAGCATTGGCGTAAAAATCGAAGTGGTCGCTTTTGTAGCTGTCCATATTTTGGGTAGCCAGGATAATGGACAATCCTTTGTTTCGGCCCACGGCGATCAGGTCGCGGAGGGGCTTGTTGTCGAAGCCCAGCATGTAGTGTGCTTCGTCGATAATGGTGAAGTGTCGCAGTTCCACGCCGTTCTCGTCGATGGCCTGCTTGGGAAGTCGCTCGTAAATGGTGTTGAGCTTGGAAACGATGAAATAAACGATCGCCTTGGCAACGGGGCCATCTTTGGGAAACGAGTCCATTTTGATGATGTAGCTGTCTTTGACCAAGTCGATGCGGTCGTCGGGTGTGAAGAGGTTGTTTCGGATCAATTGCTTAAAAACGGACTTGATGCTATCGTCCCTGTCCTTCTCTTTATCGGGCTGCAAAGCCGTGTACTCGTTGAAAATGAGGTCGAACGTAATGGGTAGATTCTGGGTACGCTTGTAGGCATTGATAATCGCTTCAGATAGGCGGTTGCTCATGTTGGCACTGATCCGCGCGTTGTCGATGGCGCAAAGCGCATTAGCTAGTTCTGTAGAGTAGAGGTTAATCTCATTTTGGGTGCGGCCCGTAAAATCCTTGAAAGGCGAGAAAGGTAGCGGCGCTTTAATCGGGTCCACAATGGCGGTGCGGTTCACCTCGAACAACCCGAGCCAAGCGTTGTTGGCCGGGTCGGCGAATTCGCCCTTATAATCGAATAGCAGGAAATTGACGGGGTAGGTACTGTTGATGGACAAGCTCCTGATTTCGTTGATTAGCACGGCCAGCAAATTCGATTTGCCCGAGCCGGTAGTACCCGCAATCAGTATTTGGGTGTTGGCGATGTCCTTGCCGTTGAGGTTGAGCGTGGCCGGAATGTCGTCTTCGTAGGTACCAATGGCCAGATTGAGTACCGGAATGGCCCCCGCCCGGTTGCCGCCGCCGTGAACCGTCGCGTTGAGCAGCCACTCGTCCAAGGCGTTGACCTGCAGCACGATCCAGCTGCCCCGCTGGATTTCCGCGTTGATGATTTTGCTCTTGAGGGCAGCGTTTTCCCAATCCACGTTCAGGCCCTGGTAACGGAGTTTGAGCAAAGCCGAGTAAACGGTTCCCAGGTTGTGCAGGGTAAACAGGGTTTCAAAAATACGGTTGCCGTTTCGGGATAGAGGTACTTGTTCCGCCGTCACCAGGTCGCGCGGTTCCTTGCTGGACAGGCCCGCCAGCAAACAGATACGCATGATTTTGGTGCCGCTGATGGTGACGGGCTTCTGCTGCGGGCTGTATTTTTCCAGGTTGATCCGCTGTTCCAGACGAATTTTGCTCTCTTGCAGTACCTCCTGCATTCCCTCGGCCTGCCGAATGTTTTGTAGATTAATGACGCTCATGGGGAAAGAAGGTTAGTTGACCGAAATACCAAAGTAGCCTTCCCGCACGCGGGTGAGCTGTTGCTCGCGGTCGCGCTCGAGTGTGTAGACTTTGGACACGAAAGATTCGATTTTTTGTAGATCGCTACCGGGACGAATTTCGCTGTCGGAGCTAAACAGAATGGTCTGGTCGGAAAGATTCGGGAAATAGCTTTCCAGTACCGTATGGCGGCTGGTTTCGTCCAGAACGCCCATCACGGTATCGATCATCACGGGCGGCTCGTAGTCGCCAAACTCGTGCAGGGCTTTGAGAAGTACCTGCACCACTACCTGCTTGGAGGCCGTGTTGAGCTAGTTGAGATATATTTCGTTTCCGGCCTTGTGAAAAATCTTGAAAGTAAGGTTGGAAAGGTTTTCCGACAACTCGACCCGGTCGATGACGTCCCGGTAGGCCGCCAAGTTGATGTTCAGGTCGTCCTTCATACGGAGCTCGATTTCCTGCTTTTTACTTTTGAGCAGCTTGTCGGCTACGTCTTCGAAAAAGCCTTTGAGCTTGCCCAGCGCTTCGTATTTGGGGTCGGGTTCCTGCGTCGTTTGGATGTCGAAAAGGTGCAAACGCTTCTCGACCTTGACAACCTCCGTTTTTACCTCCTCGATTGCCACTTCCAGGTCCCGCAACCTGGTTTCGTTTTCTTCGTAGGTTTTGAGCAGCGTATAATCCCGGCCCGCGACCTGCGCTTTCATTTGTTCCAACTGCGTTTCGAGTTGCGGAATCTGATTCAAGCCGATGTCCAGCTCGATTT
Source organism: Cytophagales bacterium (assembly GCA_038242095.1). Taxonomy (GTDB): domain Bacteria; phylum Bacteroidota; class Bacteroidia; order Cytophagales; family Spirosomataceae; genus Persicitalea. The sequence continues at coordinate 7,250 of JBBSSJ010000097.1, read as the reverse complement.
GCTGCTGGTTCAGCACCGGAAAGGCGTTGGAAGTCTTGGTGTTGAGTAGCTCTTCGAGGGCCTTTACCTCCGAAAAATCCAGAAAATCGTAAGGGTCAGGCCGTAGTCCGTCGCGGGACGACGACAGCACGTAGTCCACCAACTCATCCAGGGTTACGCCCTGCACGGCCCCGTTTTTCTTTTCCAGATAAGTCAAAATCGCCTGACTGATCGCTTCCACCTGCTCGGGCTGCATCGTGGCCCGGCTGCTTTGCTCTTGCTCGTGCTTGCTTTTCAGGATGAGGTGTACCTCCGATTTTACGGCCTCCGCGACTTTTGGTACGCATACCATCAACTCGATGTCTTTCACGAAGCTGTCGAGTTCGTTGCGGTACAGACTTTCTTTTTTCAGGATACCGTCGATCTGCGACCGGGTTTGCTCCATTTTATTCTGAATCGTCGTTTCCTGATTCAGACCGCTGCGTAGGTTGTCGTAGAGTTCCTTATTGGCCACGGAGTATTGAAGGGCGTCCTGCAATTGCTGATTTAGGGCGGTCTGCTTTTCTTCCAGTTGCTTTTTCTGCGCCAGGAGTTGCAGGTATTCCTGCTTTTCGTTTTCGACCTGCAGGCGTTGCGCGGTGTACTGCTGGTACAGGCTTTCGGCAGCTTTGGCCAGTTGCAGGTACTTGTTGAAGCCCATCACGTTTTCGATGTTCTCCTTGATGACGCGATTGAGCTGGTCTTCTTTCAGCAGATTTCCCGCTTCCATGGCGTCGAACAGAAAGTACCGACTCAGCTCCTGCGGCAAATTGGCCTTGATAATCTTATTGACCTGCGCTTCCTGCTCGGCCCGCTGGGCGGGCGGCGTGGCCGTACCGTACAGAAACACCGTCCCGTTCATGTTGAGCCGGACGCTCTCCACGGTTTGCTGCGCGGTATTGAGGGCAAACGTGCGGGTGAGGATGTATTGTTGTTCCTGGTTGAGGACTATTGCCCGTGAAGTGCAGTTCCAGCACGATTTTGGCCTCCTCGTGATCCAGCGCCCCGGCGTTGAGCAGTTCCCTGAACTGCCTGGTGGAGCTAATTTTCAGGCCGTAGAGCGCCCCGTAAATAGCCTCGAACAGGGTGGTTTTGCCACCGCCGTTCTTGCCGCCGATGAGGATAATCGGTTTTTCGTCTTCCACCGACAGGTCCAGATCGAGGTCGAGGTAGGTCTTGAAATTCTTGGCTTTGATCCGCTTGATAAGCATGGCTTACTTGATTTTTTGGAGTGCTTTTTCAATCAGCTTTTCGGTGGATTTCTCCGTGATGCCGCCCTTGCCGATGCGCAACTCGTGAAACTCTTTGAGCAAATCTTCCTTAACCCAGTCGAATTCGAGCTGATGTTCGAGGCTGATCGCTTCGATAAGCCCCATGTCGGGCTGGCGGATGCCGTAGTGAATGAAGGTGGTGTCGAGTCCTTTTTTGGCCATGAGGAGGGTAGTTTTTGGGTAAAAATGCGAGGGAGTGATTTAGGAAACAGAGACCAGCGCCGGATTGAAAAAATCCCAGCCCGTGAGGTCGCCGCCGGGCGCAATGCGGTTGCGGCAGTAGCGCCAAGTGGTGGTGTTATTGGTTGCTTTTGGGATAATCAGACTCCCGACCGTCGGCTTTCCCGCCTGATTCCTTTTTGCCACGAACTCGATCAGGGCGTTGTGCTTCAAAGCGGCCTGGGGGTCGCTGTTGAGGGTTTTGGTATCGAACAGGCAGGTGATGCCCGACTGAGTCAGGATCACGAAATCCACGTAAAATAGCCGCAAAGTACCTTGCGCGTCGGTGTAGGGTACGGCGAAGTGTTCCTTTCCGCTGTCGCCGTTTTTATACCACCAGGACAAGTGCGCTTTGTTTTGCTCCAAATAGTCAGCGAAGGTCCGCTCCGGGTTGGAGGCGCGTTTCATCTGAAAATACGGTTCCAGCACGTGACTTTCTTTGGGATTAGCCTCGTAGGTGTCGTTATAAATACGCTCGGCGGGTACTTCCCAGGCGTAGTGCGCCACGTCCTTCTTGGCTTTTTTAGCCATTTCCTGGAGCATTTGTTCGTAAACTTCCAGCGCCCGCGTAATCAGTTCGATGAAATGTAGTTTGTTTTGTTCGTATAAAACTACCTTGACGGCATCGAATTCGCTCATCGCCAGGTACTCTTCAAAGAAAAGTTTCGGGGCCATTTCCAGGATAGGCGTAGAGTCCACGGGCGCGTAGCTGCCCACATTAGCGCGGCAGAACTGCCGGAACAAAATCATCAATTCGCCTTCCGTTTTGGCGAAACGGGCAGTTTACTCCACCATCTTTACTTCTACGCCGCCGCTGAGTCGCACGTTTTCGGGAATGACGATGTCGATGCGACTCACGTCCAGTTCGATGAGCCTTTCGGCCAGCTTTTGGCGGTTGTGGTCGAGGTAGCTGGAGCTGCCAAAGTCGCGGTGGACGGCCCAAAGCGCTTCGGCGGCTTGGTACAGCGCGAGCCGGAACTTGGAACCCAGCCGATTGCGGTCGATGCGGGTGTTGATGAAGGTCGATTCCAGCAGCACGGGCTGGTAGTCGGCCTTGCGCACGGCCCGCTCGGTGGCGATGTAGCTCATGTCGTCCTGCACGATCTCGATGCGGTCTTTGCTGAGGTTGGTATAGACGTAGCCCTGGTTGAGCAGTGCGTCGGGGTAGTGCTTTTGCTCGGGCATCCGCAGAATGCGCCCGACCGTTTGGATGGTGAACGTGGTACTTTGCAACTCCCGGAAAATGCCCAGCACCGCCGCGCGCGGACAGTCCCAGCCCAGCGCGATGGCCTGCTTGAAAAGCAAGACCTCCACCATATTTTGTCGGGCGCTTCGATACCGTCGAGGTTGTCGCGCTTGCCCGACAGCCACACGGCCAGTTTGTGGTTGTTGACGGTGATGTCGTGTTCGTAGGCGAGGTACTCCGTCACCAGTTCGATGTACTTTTTATCTTCCGCGCTCTCGGATTCGCTGCTGTCGGTGGGGAGTTGAATGAGCAACAGCGGGTTGATGCTCAGCCCCAGTTTCTGGTACGCCTGCCGGATTTCTTCCCGTTTTTGCAGCGCCACGTCCATCAGGATTTGTTCCAGCGACTTGCCGCCCGGCTGCTGGTACTGGTCGAGGGCCGGGTTCAGGATGATGCCCTCCTTGATCATCTCATCCTGAATCACTTCGTGCCGCTCCACTACTACCTTGTGATCGCTGGGCGTGGTGGGCGTGGCCGATACCCGGATTTCGAGTTTGGGATAAATTTCCTGCAAGACTGCCGCCGCGCGCTTGGCGGTGCGTGTGTTGGCAAACATGTGTTCTTCGTCGATGATGACGATGATTTCGGTGTCGTGCAGCCGCGCCTGATTCACGTAGTTGTAGAGCGTGCGGCCCTGCTCGTTGTCCTTCACCATGCGGTTTTTCTCCTTGTTGATGCTCTCCCAGTTCACAAACAGCACATCGTTGGGTTGGAGGGCGTCGCCGCTGATGTCGTCGAAAAAGACGGGCCGCAGCGACCGCAGTTCGGCGAAATAGTTTTTCAGGGCGCGGTAACTCTGGATGTAGAGTTTGTTGGGGGCAATCCAGATGAAGGCCGCCTGCCGCCGCTCGAGATCGAGGTGTTCGGGCAGTTCTTCGCAGAATTTATTGAGGAAAGCCGCCATCATGATGGTTTTGCCCGCGCCCGTGGGGGCTTTGAACACCAGCGGATGCCGCGCGCCCGGACGTTTCAGCAGCTTGAAGGTACTGGTGGTGAGGCTATCGACGGCTTCTTCCTGGTAGGGTTTGAGGTGGATCATCTAGCAATTAAATTTTTTCGGCAAGATCAATAGCTTCGTGTACTTCATCCAATTCTTCCATCATTGTGGTTAGATGTGGATCAATCCAAGTGGAAATATTTATAATAGCTTGATAGGCTCCCAGAGCGCTGGCAAAGTCGGTTGTATTTCCAGAAAAGCAGATTGGTTCGTTGTGATTAATCCTATTTCTGAATAACCGTATTTTTTCAAGCTCATCGTTTATCTGCTTCCTTCCGCCGCCTGGAGGAAGGATTTTGAAAATTTGAATAGGTTTTCCCTTCAAGATTCTATAATAATGGACTTCAAAAAGGTTTGTCCAAAACCCTAAGGTTTGTTCGGCAATGACTTTCCCGCTCGTTACGGATGTTCGCGCCCTTTGTAGTCTCTTCTCAGCATTGTCTACCTGTTTTCTCAGAAAATCATTGGTTTTACGTTTCCCCGTTTTCTTATAAGTGAAAGTGAGGGATGGGTCTGACATGAAGCCACTCCTTTGGTTGAGTATCCAGTCATTATCATCAAAGTGATCGCAAAGCACATCATTTAGTCTGTTTCTAACGGCTACTTCCAATACGCCTAACAACGGATGGAATGCTTGAGCAATCCTCAAATTAGCTTTATAAAGTGCTATTGCTCTTAGCGGATCTTGATTGGTAGCTTCCAAATACCGATTCAATCGTGGGGCTGAGAAGTAGTAGACATATTCTTCGATATGCATATTTTGTTGTATTGTGTTCTAATTTGTTATACTTTTACATCGTGATGCTTGGTCAAGCCTCTTGCCTTCTGGCAACGTAACCAAGTCAAAGAGTAAAGACCTGCCGGAAACGGTGGGTCTTTTTGTATTCAAAGGTACTAGTTTCCCGCTTGGCTAAATAAATCAGGTACCTCGGCGGCTTCGTCGTCGTTTGTGCGGGGCGGGCGTTGCTCGGCGGGAAGTACTTGACGGTAGGCTTTGTAGAGGGCGTCGGGCAGGGCGCAGAGCGTGATGAAGGAAAGTACCTCCTCGAATTCCTCGGTGTAGGGATACTGCCCGTTGCTGAACACGTACACCCGGAAGTGGGCGTAGGCCTCGGTCTCGACGGCCTGGCGGATGAGCGCCACGGCTTCGTCGATGCAGAGACCGTCGTAGATGATGAGCAGGTAGTTACTCCCGCTGCCATAGCCCCGGATTTGCTCGCCCATGCTTAGGTCGGGTACTTCGTCGTATAGCCCTTCTTTGATGCACAGCAATTCCGTGGCCCGCTGCATGAGGAGCCGCTTGGCGGGAAGCGTGGTTTGGCGCGGCACCGTCTCGCAGCGGTAGTACCTCAGATTATTATTGGTAAGCCCCGGTACTTCCTGGCCTTTGGCGTTGGTGTAGCCCTGGATTACGCGTTTGTTGCGCTCGTAGCAAACCTCCTTGGCAATGTTGTTTTCGTTGTTGGTAACCAGGATGCACTGACGGTGGCCGCCGTCTTCGGCGTTAAGCTGCATGGTCGCGTGGAGGGTCGTGCCGCTACCCGCGAAGAAGTCTAGGACAATTGAATCTGTCTGCGTACTGATTTGAATTACTCTTGCAATAAGTTTAACAGGTTTTGGAGTAACAAACAGGTCGTCGTTTGACTTGTAAGCCATAAGCTGGCTAAATTCTTGTTTTGAATTTCTGGTACTTCCAACTTCTGACCATGACCAAAAAGTTTGGGGAATAACTCCTTGACGTACCTCTGTCAGAAACCTTTTAATACCTGGCCTATTTTCACCTTTTTTTCCAAACCATATTCTTCCGTCAAGAATCAACTCCTGAAATTTTTCCTCACTTACTCGCCAATAACTTCCAGCAGGCGGACCATCGATAACTCTACCCGCAGGCGTTGTGATTGAGTATCTTCCAGCACCATAAAAATTCCTTGCAGCTAAGTCACCTAACAACCATGGTCCCCGTGGATCTTTATCTGGGTTTTTATACCTAGCAATCATATTTTCGGTTCTAGGTATGAAATTAGGTTTCCAAATATCTATATTCTTCGAGTAGCAGAGAAGGTACTCGTGATCGTCGCTAAAATGCCTTGCAGAGTTTTTAGGACTATCAATTTTCTGCCAAATCACATTGCAAATGAAGTTATCCCCAAACACCTCATCACAAAGCAGCTTCAACTGCGCCTGTTCATTATCGTCGATGGAGATAAAAATTACACCCGTTTCGGCCAAAAGCCGTTTGGCAATCAGCAGCCGCATGTACATGAAGCTCAGCCACTTGGAGTGGCGGTAGGCGTCCTCGCGGTCCACGAAGCGGTCGTTGTACTTGAAGTCTTTGTTACCGGTGTTGTAGGGCGGGTCGATGTAGATCACGTCCACGCGGCCTTCGTGGGTGAAGGTGAGGGCCGTGAGGGCGTGCAGGTTGTCGCCTTCGATGAGGAGGTGGTCGGGTACCTCAACCTCACCGTGCGACGGACCGCCCCCAGCCCCTTCCCTGTCAGGAGAGGGGAGCTTATTACTGGTACTGTTGGTGGCTGGATTGCTTTCATCGGTTGCGGTGAAGGCGAGGGTACCTTGGGCGGCATTTTTGGGGGGAGTGGCCGGGGCTGGTTTGGCGGGGGTACTGTGTTGAGCTACGGCCAGGATACGGCGCTCGGGTACCTCGCTCAACACGGGTAAGTGCTGGCGGAGAAGTTCTTCGACGTCCTCGGGCTTGTCTTCCCACACGAGGCCGTATTTCTTTTTGGTATTGACGAGGTCGATGAGGTAGGATTTCTGGTCTTGACTAAGAGCGTCGAGGTCTTTGAGGGTACTGATGAGGTCGGGTTTATGCATGATTGGTGTTGTAGCGCAGAGTACTGCCCGGCGCGATGTACCATCGGGGTTTCAAAGTAAGCAAATCCTCGGGGAAGTAGGGTAGAGAGAGGGGGAATTTTGTGCTACCGCAGGTACTTTCGCAAGTCACACTTTTTTAAAGCCCTGACGCCCTTCGCGACCAGTTGGGCGTTGAGCTCGGCGCCCAGCAGGGAGGTGTGCGTATCGTCGAGCGGCGTAAAGTAGTTTTCCTTCGCTGCTGCAGGGGTACTGCGGTCGTATTGTGCGGCTACCAGTTCATAAAGGTCAATGAAAAAAGCACCTTTCGTCTGGGCTACGGCCTGCGCCCATTGCGGGTAGCTGTCGTCGGGACGCACAATATGGCCTTGCTTCCATTGGCTGCGCGGGATGGGCGAACAAATGATGGGAATGGCTCCTTTGGCTTTGGCCTCGTCGATGAATTTTCGCAGATACCAACCATAGGAATGCACAATCTCGTGTTTTTTGGTAATCATATTATCAATTTCCTCGGTTTCTTCGCCGATGCCTTTGATCGTACCCCGGGCGCGGAGGGTATCATTGACCGGGCTCGAATCGTTGTGGCCAAATTGGATGAGCAAATAGTCGCCCGGCTGTAACGCTGAAAGAACGGTTTCCCAGCGGCCCTCGCTCACGAAAGTACGGCTCG
>JBBSSJ010000096.1:0-15239 GCA_038242095.1 Cytophagales bacterium | reverse complement strand
GAAGCCATTGTAGCCCAGGTCGTGCCGCCGGACGCGGGTGCGCACCCGGCGGTCGTAGAAGGCCATCTTAAGCACATCGGCGTCCCGCACTGACATCTTCGTCTCGACGGGCATCCCGCCGTGGCCAATGCAGCGGCCGTAGGCTCGCAGTTCGCTCTGGTTTTGTCCCAAATGGTAGCCTACCAACCGATGGTCGTGGCCCCAGAACCATACAACGGGCCGCGCGGCATCACCCAGGAGTTCGCAAAGCTGCTCGCCGGGCTTGAAATAATCTTCCCGGAAAGCCGAAATGTAGGGATGGTGGCTCAAAAAGACAATTCCGCGCTTGTCGTTGGGGTCGCCGAGCCGCACCACGTCGCGCAGCCAAGTGAGCTGTTCGTCGCGCAGGTGGCAGTCGGGCGGCGAAAGTACTTCCTGAAACGGCCGCCCCACGGAGGTGTAGCCCGTGTCGAGCCCGATGATACGCCAATGCTCGTTTTCCAGACAAAAAAAGGCGGCTTGCTGGGATTTTTTGACGCCGTCCACCTCGACGTACATGGCGGGCAGCAGTTGCTGGTAGTAAGCCGCGCCGTTGGAATACATCTCGTGGTTGCCGCACAAGGCCAGGCTACCCGAAGCGCCGTAGTACCACGAAGCGTGGGGCGAAGTGAAGTTCTCGGCTACTTCCTGCGGCGTTCCTACAAAATAAATATCGCCCAAATGAATGCTGTAATCCGGCGCGTAGCGGGCCACCAAATGTGCTACCGCGTCGGACTCGGCCGTGTCGCTGCCCCAGTCCGACATCATCGCCAGACTGATGCCCTCGCGGCTGGGAATCGAAGAAGCGAGCGGATAAATCCCGTTGTCGCCATTGGTGGGATACGTTTGGTACGGCTGGCGCGGTCCGAAGCGGCTGCGGAGATAGTGGTATACGAAGCCGAAGATATTGGTACCGAAAAACTCCGAAATGACCCGCGTCGCCGAGGAAGTGCGGCCCACATGTTCTTCGAAAAGTTTTTGTTGGCTTTTGGCGTGGTTTTCGATCTCGGAATGGCCCAGATCGAGGTATTTTTCCACTTTCTTTTCGGGTGTTTTGGGGGAATCCATTGCGCAAAATTCTTGTTTCCGGGCGGCAAGATACGCGTTTGTTTGGTTTGTGTTTTTAGGAAAAAATCCCTGAATCGTTAGCTTTGTAGCTTGCCCGTCGCGCAATTCAACCTATCCATAATGCTTGCTCCCCTACTCTATTTTCTCAGCCTGTTCATTCTGATCGTTACCTTTATCCCTTTTATCCGCAGCGATTACTGGGCATTCCGGGTGTTCGACTATCCCCGGCTCCAAAAGTGGTTCATCAATTTGGCAGTGCTGCTGGCTTTTTCTTTTATTGTAAATTTTGAACATTGGTACGACTGGGCTTTACTGGGTGGCTTGATAGCTAATTTTCTGTATCTCAGCTACCTCATATACCCTTTCTTACCCATTGCCCCCACTGAGGTCAAGCTGGCCACGCCCCAAAGTAGCGGCAGCCGATTCAGTTTGATGATTTCCAATGTCCTGGAAGATAACCCGCATAAGGACCGATTATTGACGCTGATCCGGGAACGCATGCCCGATCTGCTGGTGCTCTCCGAGACCGGCCACGTCTGGGCCGGAGCCATGCACGCGATCGACGCCGAGTACCCCTACCGCGCCGCCAAAGTACTCGACAACACTTACGGAATCATGCTTTTTTCGCGCCTGGAAATTCTGGAAAGCGAAATCAGGTTTCTGGTAGAAGACGACGTACCCTCAATTTTTGCCAAGATTCGGCTCGCCGACGGCGGCACCTTTCAACTGATATGTATTCACCCCACACCTCCCGTTCCGGGCGAGAATACGCGCTCCACCGAACGCGACAAGGAGATTTTGATGGTCGGCAAAATCGCCAAGGAATCGGCGCTGCCCGTTATCGTGACGGGCGACCTGAACGACGTGGCGTGGAGCTATACCAACGACCTTTTCCAGCGGACCAGCGGCTTGCTCGACCCCCGAAAAGGACGCGGCTTTTTCAATACTTTTCACGCCGAGCACCGCTTCATGCGCTACCCGCTGGATCATATTTTCTGCTCGCCGCATTTTCAACTCGTCCACCTCGAGCGGCTGCCATACATCGGCTCCGACCACTTTCCAATGTGGGTCGAGCTGGCCTACGAACCCACCGAAGCAAGCCAGCAACGGCAACCCGCCGCCGACCAGGAAACCGAAGCGGAGGCGCAGAAAAAAATGGCCAAGCCGACCCGGTAAGTAGTTTTTTTTAGCCAAAACACCCAGATTCCCATGTCACCCCTGTTCCGCATTCCTGCTATTTTCCAGGAAACCCCCAACCTGCTGGCCGCCGAAAGTACCCGGCACGGGGGCGTGAGTCCGGCCCCTTATACATCGTTGAACCTTGGTCTTGCCACCGCCGACGCGCCCGAAAATGTGGCCGAGAATCGCGCGCGTTTCTGGCGGGCGCTGGGTACGGAAGCTAACAAAGTAGCCAGTTCGCATCAGGTCCACGGCAGTGAAGTTTTGTTGATAAATGAACCCGGACACCACGAGGGCTACGACGCGCTGATTACAAACAAACCGGGAATTGTACTGACCGTGACCGTCGCCGATTGTACGCCGGTGCTGATTTATGATCCAAAGTGCCGGGCTATTGCGGCCGTTCACGCGGGCTGGCGGGGCATGGTAGCAGGTATCGTGCCCGCTGCGCTGCAAAAAATGCGTGAGCACTTTGGTACTAATCCTGCCGACTGTCTGGTCTACGTAGGCACCTGCATCGATGAAGACACCTTCGAAGTAGGGGCGGAAGTAGCGGTACACTTTGCCGATACCCGCAAACGGTTCAATCAGAAAGCCGGGAAATATTTCGTTGATCTGAAACGCGCGATTGCCGATCAGTTGACGAAAGCCGGCGTTCAGGAACAGCATATTGGCCTTTCGCCCTACGCCACCGCGCAAAATTTGGAAGACTATTTCTCGCATCGCGCCGAAAACGGGGCCACCGGCCGGATGCTGGCGGTCATTGGCATGAAATGAGATTTTAACCCGGTATGTTTATGTTAAAATCTGATCCTTCGATCCTATATTTCATGCGGTGCGAATCAACTTCGTGGGTGAAGGCCACAATCCCGGCGGGCTGGGGGGCACGGGTGGAGATAAAATACGCCGATTTGCTGCAACAGGTCTACGAGCAATAGCCTTACCGGGACTACATCTCGACGGTGGAGGGGATGGCGCATTTTGGATTGGGTGACGTGAAAAGCGTGCAGCAGGTCAGGATCATTTGGCCCAACGGAAAACAGCAGATTTTGCAAAACGTAGCGGCCGACCAAGTGCTGACAGTCTGGCAGCGGGATGCCCAGCGCAACCGCCTCATCTTTGCCACCCAGAACCGGGGCCCGCTCCGGGTGTTCGAACAGCGTGGCATGGTGCCGCGTTGGCTACCCGTGCGGTCCGATGACGCCTATGCACTGGTCAGATTCCAAAATGGCCGCACCCGCCGCTACGAACTCTACTCTGGTGCGTCGTTTATGTCGCAATCTGTACGGCAGATCCCTTTGACCAAAGACGTAATCTCGGTTGAAATTGTGAATTTTAAGGGCCAGAAAAGACTTTTTGACCTTTCGGTTCCACCCGCCTGATACTTACTGATTCTGTGTTGCAGCCGCTTCGGACCTTTGCCGAAGTTGGTGGAGATGTTCTTGCTTGGCAGCCTGTCGCGTGGCTAGCGCGGTGGCGGTACGGTAGTGGTGTTTCGTCAAAAAATCAATTTGAATCCGGTCCCAGGCGGCGCGGGAAGTCACGCTTCCCTGCGCCAACAGTTCGCGGTAGAGCAAGTCGGCGATGGGCTCAAAATCGGGACGACCGAGGTAGTCCAGGTCGGCGTCGCAGATAATCTCTTCCAGCTTGTTTTTAGGGTTCTGAGGAATTTTGGTAGCCGCGATCATGCCTTGAATTTGCTCGATTTGGGAGGTTGAATAGCCAAATCGTGGGAGTACTTCGGCTACCATCCGGCTGCCCTCGGCCTCGTGCCCCTGGTACCTTGTGAGAAAACCCGCATCGTGAAAGAGGGCGGCCGTGCGAAGCAGTGCCAGTGATTCAGCGTCGCAGACTCCCTCGGCGCGCGCGATGCGGTCGACGGCCTCTGCTACATCAAGCGTGTGGGCGGGGGCATGGTAGCACAGCGCCCCCGACAATCGGGAACGCAATTCATGCAAAATGTAGGCTTCTGTCCGCAGCAAATCCATTTTTTGCTTTCTGTTTTATAAAAATACGCTGCTCCCTCTTACTGCGTCACCACGACGACGCGCTTCTTGTATTGCTGCCGATTCCCGGCTGCGTCGAACGTGTCGATGAGCAACAGATAATAGCCGGTCCGTACCCGTTGGCCGCCGTTGTCAGTACCGTCCCAGCGGAGCGAGCCGTCCGTGCCGATCGTCTGATTACGAACCAAATCGCGTATCAGCCGACCCTGAATATCATAGATACGGACACTCGCAACTACGCCTACGCCGCCCAGCGTGTAGCGAATCGTGGCAAAATCGTCCAGCCCGTCGCCGTTGGGCGTAATGGCATCCGGCTCCACCGCGAAGCCGTCGGGCCGATCGCCCGCCGTTCCCTGCGAGTTGGCGTAGCCCGGCGTGGCGTAACCCACGATCCCCGCCGCCGATTGCCAGTTGGCCGGATCGTTGCCCGATTGGTCGGGATCGCGCCTTTCCAGCGAGACGCCCTTGGTATCCGTAAGCAGAGGCGAATGATAGTTTTCCTGATACGCAAATAAATCGAACAATCGCCCGCGGGCGTCCCGCAACACTACACCTCCGGCTTCATTCACGAAAGCGGGCATCGATGGCACCGTTATTAAGGTACGAACTCGCTCGGCCGGATACTGCGCAGCTAGTGTTTCGGCGTCGACGCTCAGCGCCATAAAGCCATTGGGAGCCAGCAGCAAGTCATTGGCCGAGATCGTCTTGAATGAGCCCGGTTTGCCGTCTTTCACGTTACCCAGCGACCAGTTTTTGAGGCTGATGAAATTCCGGGTCATATTCCTGATCTCCGCAAATTCCACGCCACCCGTGCGCGGGTCGAACAGGATCTCATTCAAGATCACGTCGCCCGAATCGGCCGCGACGGGTAGCCCGAAGACGAATGTCGTTTCGGCCAGGTGGTTGCCCGAGCAATCCTGGCTATTGCTGACCGTAAGTTCGTAGCGTTCCCCCGTCGTGAGCGGCGCGTCGAGCGTGAGCAGCAGCGTGTTGAACGCCGGAATTTCCAGCGCGGATTTCACTATTTCCCTTCCTTTCAAAGTATAGCGAGTACTTTGGATGCTGGCGAGGCTATCCAGCCGCTCGTTAAAGTACACTTTCAGCAGATTCGGCTCCGCAATTTCGACGCGCTCGGCTACGGGCGCCCGGCGGTCGGGATTGCTGGCCGCTACGGCGTTAGGCTTACCGGGCGTACCGCCCGCCGGGGCGCTGGAAGCCCGCCAATTCTCCGCGCCGCCGCATGGGTTAGCCAGGTCGATCATTTCCAGGGCATAGCCGCCATCGCGGCGGTTGGCGGCCCACCAGCTATCAAGGTAGGTCACCGAATGTACGAGCTGCCCGCTGGCGTTAAGGAGCGTCAGCGTCGCTCCGGCATTTGCAAGGGAAAAGGTACTCAATGCCAATAACTTACCAAAGGGAGCAAGTAACGAGACCTTGCTGCGGGCGCACACGAGGACATAGTCGCCCGGTGCCAGCACTGAATCGGGCAGCGCCGTTTTGCCCAGTTTCCAGCCTTTGAGGTTGATGGGTTGGGTAGTGCGGTTCAGGATTTCGAGGTACTCGGCGTCAGGCAGGCCCACGACCGGCGTAGGGTCGGCCATAATTTCGGTGATGACCACCGCGTTGTAGCCCTGCGCCGATACGGGCGCGTTAGCCCAACCCAATCCACCCAGTGTGCTGCTCATCAGCCACAGAAAAGTACGGAATGATTTGGGTTCAGGAAACATCCGAAGCGGAACAGTTAGGAAAATAGGTTTCGGCTTAAAATTAAAACTACTCAGAATTCCGATTGCATGATAGCCGGTTAAGCAAAAAAATCCTCCCGCGTTCGCTGAACGGGGAGGATTGTACGAGGCAACACGGCTTGGGGTACAGGCCAAGTGCCCAACTAGCTTTTTGCGCTGTCAGTCTCGTCGGTTCCGGTATCGGGCTTAGTCGTTTTGCTCGCCACGGGTTTATTGGCCGTACTTTTGCGAGAACGGCCGATGGTTTTCTTTGGCGTAGCGGTTGTGCTGGCAGCCGGGCGGCGGGCGGCGGGCTTGCGCGCGGGGGCCTTCGGCGCGGCGGGCGCGGGAACCGTGGGGTCCTGGGGAGCAGGCACAGCAGCGGGAATGAGCGCGTCTTTTCCTTTTGCAGAAGACTTTTTAGCCTTTTTGGCCGCAGTTTTAGTAGCTTTTTCGGCGCTTTTCTTAGTTTTGGCCGCATCCTTCTTGGCCTTATCGGTCGCTTTATTAAGCGCTTTACTATTATGTTTTTCGTCCTTTTTCGTTTCTTTTTTTACGAGTTTGCTCACTTTCTTAGCCAGCTTCTCGGCGGTTTTTCTTACCGACTTTTTCAACTTCTTCGAGTCGGTCGTCAGTGATTCCAGCTTCTGCTCCAGCGTATCGGCAATTTCAGTCGTCAGTTTTTTGGTTTTAGCATTCATGGAATGGGGATTAAATACTGGTGAGTGTCCGCGAGCGGACGGTTGAGATAAAAAAATATACAAATACCTACCCTTTTTTTCGGTAAAACAAAAATTTAGTGTTATGTTTTCTTTATATTTTTTTGAACAAATTGCCAAAGCACAATCCCCGCCGACACCGAGACATTAAACGAATGCTTGGTCCCGAACTGCGGAATCTCGAGACAAACGTTGGCCAAAGCCATGGCCTCGTCACTTACGCCCATCACTTCGTTCCCGAAGACGAAGGCAAATTTTTCGCCGATCGTTGGGGAGAAATCCTGCAAAGCCAGGCTGCCGTGGGCCTGCTCCACCGCCGCAATGGCGTATCCCGCCGCTTTGAGCGATTCGATAAGTGTTAGGGTGTCCTCAATTCTTTCCCAGGCCACGGTAAGCTCAGCTCCGATGGCGCTTTTGGTTATTTCGCGGTGCGGCGGCGTCGGGGTATAGCCGCCCAGATAAATTTTTTCGGCGCGAAAGGCATCAGCGGTTCGAAAAAACGAACCGACGTTGTTGAAGCTGCGGATGTTTTCGAGTACGATCACGTAAGGAAACTTATCGGCCGCTTTGAAGTCTTCGACCGTTAGCCGGTCCATCTCCTCCATCGAAAGTTTCTGCATAGGTCACCTGAATTCTAAAATTTCGTTACTTTTCGGGAAGGTACAAGATTTACAGTTTATCCGTCACCTAAACTCAGCTTCGTATGAATAAGACATTCTTTTTCCTCTCCGTCTGCTCGCTCAGCGCGGGTGGTGCCTTGGGCCAGACCAGCGAGACGATCCGGGTTAAGTCGGGCGAGAAATTTCCGGATATCGAGAAATACCGCTACGCCAAATTCACGCCCGGCGTCGTCGAGTACCACAACGGCCGGGCGCCTTCCCAAGCATTGCTCAACTACAACATGCTGCTGCGCGAGATGCAGTTCCTCGTCAATAATCGCGACACGATGTCGATAGCGGACGCCCCCGCGATCCAGCGGATCCGCATTCAGGACGACGAGTTCGTATACGATCAAAACGGCCTGGTCCTGACGGTGCTCGGTCACTACGGCCCCGTCACGCTAGCCGTGGATCACTCGCTGAAATTAGCGAATGTAGATAAAATGGGGGGCTACGGGATGTCGTCAGGGGCTTCGGCCATCAAAACCTACAACAGCTACCCTACCTCGGCGGGCGCCAGCGCCAAACTTGAACAAAAAGGCGACGTGGTGTATTCGCACCAGCGGGTGCTGATGTTCATCAATCAGAATAATCTGGTTTTCCCAGCCTCCCGCAAAAGCATCCTGAAAATGTACCCTAAGAAAAAATCCGAAATCGAGACGTACCTCAAAGAAAATCCGGTGCAGTTTGGCGATTTGAATGAAGTAAAAAGGCTACTGGAATATGGCCAATCACTTCATTAAGCCTGAGGTTGTTTGCCTATTTCATCAATAACACACTGCCTTTCCTGGTCAGGTAGGCTCCGCTCCGGTCGAGGTAGCGCAGGGCGTAGGCATAAGTACCCGCCGGCACGGCCTGCCCATGGTAGCGGCCATCCCAGCTGTTTTGGGGATCGGCGCTTTGAAATACAACGGTACCCCAGCCATTATAAACCGTTAGCGTGAACTTGGGAGTGAGCAAGCCTTTTACTTCCAAAAAGTCGTTGAGACCGTCGCCGTTGGGTGAGAAAGCATCCGGCATAAAGAAAGGTGGCCGTTTGTCACATTGATCATCGGGCACAGTCAGGCACTTTTGGGGGGAATAAAAAACAAAGTCGCGGTACTTCACCACGAGTTGATAGCACACCTCGCGACCGCACACAAACTCCCGATCCGTTACAAAGCCTGTCTCATCCGTCGCCGTGATCTCTTTCCAGTCAATACCATCTCTCTGAATTACCGCCACGAGTCCCGGCGGTCGGTAGTCGATTTTCCAGGAAAGCGTATTTTCATCCGGGTTACCCTCGGCGCTAAAATCTGAGGCACAGATAGGCTCGGAACGCAGCTGGGCCAGGCAAGAATCGGCGGGTTGCAGCCGGAAGCAATTTTTACCGGGTTCCAGAGTGGTAGCGACGGTTTTCCGATCTCGATCCAACTCATTTCCGATCGGATCGAAAACGCCGGCGGAATTCCCTTTTTGCAAGATCAGCTCCGTGGCAAGCGAATCTTCTTCCAGCTTTAAATCCAGATTCACGTTGTCCCGCATTCGCGCTTCGGTAATGACAGGCGGCAGCAACTTTTTGGATACCGCAAAGTTGAGCCGCGTCACCGCGCCCCGGCACTGTCCCGGCGTATGGACGCCCCGCACCCGAATGCTGTACGTTTGCGGTGCAGCGTATTGATACGTTATCTTCTTGCCAAAACCAGGATACCCTTTAATCTCAGTATCGCCCCAATCCACCTGATAGGTTGGGTAAGGCGTAGGTTGGTTGGGGTCGAACACCAGCTGCACCCCGCCGTTGGCGCACGGAACGGCCCGCACGGTCGGGGCCAGCGTATCGGTCACTTCGACGGTGGTGCAGGCGAGGTACTTCTGCCCGTCTTTTTCCGAAAACTGGATGATGGTGTAAAAACCCGGTTTTCGATACACCCGTACGCTGTCGGCCGTCAGGCTGTCGGCAACGATGGGGCCACCGCGGTAGTCCAGCAGGTAGCGGGTGTTAGTCGCGCCCGGCAGATCGTTGTGCATCACCACATTGAGCGGCAAACAACCACTCAGCGTAGCGGATATTTTGCCTGTCTTGTAATCCGGGGTAGACAGCGCGGCGCATTGCCCCGCCGCCTCATGCCCCAAAAAATGCAGTAGCAGCGTGAACAGAAGAGGAGAAAATGCGGAGAACTTTCTTTCCATGTGAGGGCATACTCCGGCTTTCGGAATGGGTCATTAACGTAACAAAGGCACGGTTCGGATGTTTTTAACGGATTTGGAAAATCTCCCAAAGATTCAGAACTTACGCAATCTTCCGCAGTCAACACAAATTCAACAGATTAAAGCAATCTGGCCTACCGTTAACTTAAAAAAACAAAACTAATGAAAACCTCACGTCGAGAAATCCTGAAAATTGCAGGCGTCGCTTTGGCGGGCAGCACTTTTCCATCCATCATCATCCCCAACCGCGCCTTTGCGGGCGTCAACAGCGAGACCCTGAAAGTGGGCCTGATCGGCTGCGGTGGGCGTGGCTCGGGAGCCGCCAAGCAGGCACTCAACGCTGACCCAAACGTGGTACTGCACGCTATGGGCGACATTTTCCGCGACCGCCTCGATTCGTCGTTCGATGGCCTGACCAAGGCAGTAGGTAAGAAGGTCAAGGTAGACGAAGGCAATAAGTTCGTCGGTTTTGATGCTTTCCAGAAAGTGATCGATTCGGGTGTGGACGTGGTTCTGCTGACGACCCCGCCACACTTCCGTCCCGAACACCTGACGGCTGCCGTCAAAGCGGGTAAGCATGTTTTCTGCGAAAAACCCGTGGCGGTGGATACGCCGGGTTTGAAAAAAGTGATGGAAGCGGCTAAAATGGCCAAAGAGAAAAACCTATCACTAGTTTCGGGACTTTGCTGGCGTTTCCACGATCCCAAGCGGGCGGCTTTTGGCAAGATCAACGACGGTGCCATCGGCGACGTTATGGCCGTTTACAATACCTATAACACGGAAAACCTTTGGTCGTTTCCCCGTCAACCGGGCTGGACCGACATGGAGTACGTCCTTCGTAACTGGACCTACTACACCTGGCTCGCCGGCGATCACATCGTGGAGCAAGCCGTGCACAGCATCGACATGATGGGGTGGGCGTTTGGTGACGCCATACCCATCAGCGCCGTCGGCACGGGCGGACGGCAGGTGCGCGTCGATCCGCTGTTTGGTAATATTTATGACCACTTCGCCATCACTTACGAATATCCCAATGGCGCGAAGGGCTTCCACATGTCGCGGCAGCAGATCAATACCGCGCGCAGTTACGCCGTGGAAAGCTTCGGCACCAAAGGCAAGGCAATGGTCGATTGCTCGCGCAACGTCCACGAAATCACCGGGGCCAATCCCTGGAAATACACCGGCAAGCAAAACGACATGTACCAAACGGAACACGACGAGCTATTCGCTTCAATCCGTAACAGCAAACCAATCAACAACGGCGAGTGGATGTCGCAAAGCACCATGCTGGCCATCATGGGACGTATGGCAGCCTACACGGGCAAGACGATCACTTGGGACGACGCCATGAATTCTACCGAAGACCTGGCCGGTGAAATCAATAGTTTCGCCATGACGCCGCCCGAAGCACTGGTAGCGATGCCTGGTATTACACCGTTTAGTTGATTCTAGACGTTGGATTTTGGATATTGAAAATGTCTAACGTCTAACGTCCAAAATCTAATTGCACCGGCGGACCGGTCCGTTTATAAACTCATATGGAAAGAAGAGATTTTTTGAAAAATAGCGCGTTGGCCGCTTCGGCGGTTACGCTAGGCTGGTCGGGCGTAAGTCAGGCGGCCACCCCGCCCGCTCGCCCCATGGTGAAGAAAAGCCTGAAATGGGGTATGGTGCAGGGCAGTATGTCCATTATGGACAAGTTTAAAATGCTCAAAGAATTAGGCTATGATGGGGTGGAATTGGATTCGCCGCATGACTTGGACCACAAGGAAATTTTGGCCGCCCGCGACAAGACCGGCCTGGAACTACCCGGCGTAGTCAACTCGGTGCACTGGAAATCACCCCTCTCCTCCGCCGACCCCAAGGTGCGGGCGATCTGCGTGGAATCCATGAAAACGGCGCTAAACGACTGCAAAATGTACGGCGGCACTACGGTGTTGCTGGTACCCGCTGTTGTCAACGCTGAAACGAGCTACCAAGATGCCTATCAACGCTCGCAAGCCGAAATTCGCAAGATGATTCCAACGGCCGAGAAGACAGGCGTGAAAATTGCGCTGGAGAACGTTTGGAACAATTTCCTGCTTAGCCCGATGGAAGCGGCGCGTTACGTCGACGAAATCAACCACCCGCTGGTAGGCTGGTATTTCGACGTAGGTAACATCGTGCGGTATGGCTGGCCTGAGCAGTGGATTGAAGTCCTCGGCAAGCGCATTATGAAGCTCGACGTCAAGGAATACAGCCGCAAGAAGCAATCCGACGAAGGTATTTGGAAAGGCTTTCAAGTCGAGATCATGGAAGGCGACTGCAACTGGCCCGCCGTGAACAAGGCATTGGCTAAAATTGGCTACTCGGGTTGGGCCTCCGCCGAAGTAGGCGGCGGCGATCGTGAGCGCCTGGCGGAAGTGAGTCGTAGAATGGACCTGGTTTTTGCGGCCTGATTCTGTATTAAAATTTCCTTTTTTCAACGCTGACGGCCTTTAAAAGGCTGTCAGCGTTTTTTTGTGGGTAGTACTTGGTAAAATTTGTCTTTTGACTGCGTTGCAAGATGAGTAACAGATTTACTCGTCTTATTCTCAGAGATCTCCATTCAAATAAACGCAAATCCCTTTCCCAATGAACTCTATCAACCGCAAACAATTTCTCCAAGACCTGTCGCTGCTGGCGGCGGCCTCGTTGCTACCCGGCCTGTCGTTCGCCGAAGCCGACTTTTTGAAAAAATCAAAAATGAAACTCGGCCTGGTCACCTACCTATGGGCCAAGGATTGGGACGTGCCTACGATCATTCAGAATTGCACCAAAACCGGCATCGGTGGCGTGGAGCTGCGGGTGGACCACGCCCACAAAGTAATGCCGGATATTTCGGCGGCCCGACGGATGGAAGTGAAGAAAATGTTTGCCGATAGTCCCGTACAGATCGTCGGGATGGGGACCAACCAAGAGTACGATTCGCCCGATCCGGCCAAGCTGAAAGCGAGTATGGATCGTACCAAGGAGTTTATCAAACTGAGTGCCGACATCGGCGGCACGGGCGTGAAGGTGAAGCCTAACAACTTTCACAAAGACATACCGCACGAAAAAACGCTGGAGCAGATTGGTCAGTCACTTAGCGAACTCGGCAAATACGCCGCCGACTTCGGCCAAAAAATTCGGCTGGAAGTCCACGGCAACGGTACGCAGGAATTGCCCAACATCAAAACAATCATGGACAATTGCGAGAGCCGCAACGCCTATGTCTGCTGGAATTGCAACCAGGAAGATTTGATCGGGCAGGGCCTGGAATACAATTTCAATCTAGTAAAAGATCGCTTCGGCGACACCGTCCACGTCCGTGAATTGGACTCTTCCGACTACCCCTACCAGAAATTGATAACCCTCTTAAAGGACATCAATTACAACGGTTGGATTCTGCTCGAATGCCGCACCGATCCCAAGGATAAGGTAGCTGCGCTGATGGATCAAAAGCGGATTTTTACGGGGATGGTGAAGGGGTGAATTTTCTTATTTCTGAAAGATTACGAATACAACAAGAAAGCCCGCTTAATAGTGGGCTTTCTTGTTGTATTTGAATAGTATTAGCTCTCCCCAAAATAGTCACTATCAATTTTTTTGACTTCATAGACCTGCTGGGTAGTACACCCAATGTTGTAGTCAATCATTAGCTGAGTCAATTGGCTGCCATCAATAAGAACAATCTTTGTTTCATTACGTGGAGTGTATTCTTGGGCCTCTCTGGTAAAGCTAGAAGTTGTGATGAAAATGCCTTTTTTCGCTCCCTGTCCGGCCAGTGCTCCGACAAACCTTTGCAATTCAGGTCGTCCAACCACATTACCCGGTTTCCAGCGCTTCGCTTGAATATAAATAATATCCAGTCCCAGTTTGTCCTCTTTTATGGTACCATCAATTCCTTCGTCGCCACTCCGCCCCATGGCTTTTCCAGCGTCTTTGATTGATCCGCCGTAGCCCATTTTGACCAAAAGTTCGACGACCAATCGCTCAAAGAAAATAGGTGGAAATTCAACTACTTTGTTCAGCAATTCAGAAGCTAACGATTTTCCTATTCTGTTATAGGCTTCATCCAGGCTCTCTTCTGGTGTCTTTTCGCTTGCCTCTTGTGCCGTAATTTCCTCCTCATCACCACTATTTCGATTGGCATTCTGAAATTCCAAAAATGCCGGGAATTGCTTAAGGTATCTGGCATCTACACGATCCGGGTTTTTGGCTAGCGTTGCGAGTCCGATCTCGCTGATTACAAAAGTTGCGCGTTTTGGAGAATCCATCAGCCCGGCTTTTTTTAGATACGTCTTCGCCCAACCCACCCGATTATCGAAAATTGCCTGTCCGCCGCTGGCTAATAACTCTTTTCGTTCATCGTCTGAAACGTCAAACTCAACGGCCAATTCTTCTATCAAATCTCTGAACGTGTGTTCTTTTCCATCGGAAACTAATCGAAGGATAGGAAGCATTAAAGACTGGTAATCTGGAATCATGAGAATAGTTAAAAGTGATTTTTGGAGATAAAGAAATTTAGAATGTGATGCCTACTCCACCAAACGCTTCAACTCGTTCAACTTCAACAGCGCCTCGATGGGCGAAAGCGTATTGATGTCAATTAAAGACAGCTTTTCCTTCAACTCCTCCGTACGTGGGTCATTGGGCTCGAAGATGCTGAGCTGAAAATTGTTCTTCGGCATGTCTTTTACCTTCTGGTCGCGTTTTTCGCTAAGGTGATCCTTTTCCAGGTGCTGCATGATTTCGCTGGCGCGGAGCACGATCAGTTGCGGCATTCCGGCGATTTGGGCCACATGGATGCCGAAGCTATGGGCGCTACCGCCCGGTTTCAGCTTGCGGAGGAAAATGATTTTGTTGTCCATTTCCTTCACTGCCACGTTAAAATTCTTAATGCGGGAGAAATCTTCCGAAAGCTGGTTCAACTCGTGGTAGTGCGTAGCGAAAAGGGTTTTAGCCTTGAAATTCGGGTGCGTATGCAGGTACTCAGCGATGGCCCAGGCGATGGACACGCCGTCGTAGGTACTCGTGCCGCGCCCGATTTCGTCCATCAGTACCAGACTGCGGTCGCTGAGGTTGTTGAGGATACTAGCCGTTTCGGTCATCTCGACCATAAAAGTACTCTCGCCCCGACTTAGGTTGTCGCTGGCCCCGACGCGGGTAAACACTTTGTCCACCAGCCCAATGCTGGCCGCGCTGGCCGGAACGAAGCTCCCCATCTGAGCCATCAGCACGATGAGCGCCGTTTGCCGGAGAAGCGCCGACTTGCCCGCCATATTGGGGCCGGTGATGATGATAATCTGCTGGGTTTCGTCGTCCAGAAACAGGTCGGTAGGTACGTAGCTTTCGCCCAGCGGCAGTTGCTGCTCGATAACCGCGTGGCGACCATCCTTGATATCGAGTTCCTTGCCTTCATTGATGACGGGCTTTACGTAATTATTCTTCCGCGCCACGGTCGCGAACGAACCCAGCGTGTCCAGCACCGACACGATGCGGGCGTTCTGCTGAATAGCCGCGACGTACTCGGTGGCAGCGGTAACGAGGTCGTTGAAAATCCGCGACTCGATGGCAAAAATCCGGTCTTCGGCGTTCAGGATTTTCTCTTCGTATTCTTTCAGTTCGGGCGTGATGTAGCGCTCGGCGTTGACGAGCGTCTGCTTCCTGATCCACTCG
>JBBSSJ010000095.1:0-15250 GCA_038242095.1 Cytophagales bacterium | reverse complement strand
CGTTGCTGAACTGATGTTTCCGGCTCATTGCCGCCACAAAATCAGTGAGCATAAAGGACTCGTCCGCCAACTTTTCGACCATATCGGGCATTTTGTCTTTTTTAAAAGCTTTAATTAGCGCCGGGCGGCATACTTTGTCAAAGAACGTTTCGAGGCGGAGGTACCCGTCGGCGTCGAGCATCCCGAAGATTTCTTCCCGGTTGGAGTGGCGATAAATCTCCCGCATGGGTTCTTCCTGCTCGTATTGCAGATTCGGCAGCCAGCCGTGGGCGTCGTGCATGGCGATGCCGAAATCCTCGGCCCCCTTGGCCGGATGGAAAGTCATCTTGCCCTCTTGGTCAGCCTTGAACTTACCGTGCCTTCGGGACAGGGACGACACCACGTCGAAAGCACTCAGCGAAGCACCCAGGGTGCCGATCTTAAAATTATGGAAAGCACCTTCTTCGGGCAAAATCTTCTGGATCGGCCAGGGCGAAGCATAATTGCCCGAGGCCACATCGTCCTCATCGGTCCAGACGTGGCCCGTCGCCACCACGACTTTGTTGAAGGTACGCGTATCGCCGTTGCCGATTTTCAAAGTCAATTCTCCTGGTTTAGCGTCGTACTCGACGTCCACTACCTCGGAATTTGGAAACTCATGTACTTCAATACCGGATTCCGACAATTTTTTGAGAATCGTCGCGTACTGCGCCTGTAGGTACTGCCCCAAAGCAAGGCGGTTATAGACTTCCGATTTGCTGATTTCCTCATCAGCCAAATCCAATGATTTCAGCGTCTTCTTATCCTGCTTTTGCAGCCAGTCGGCAAACGGCACGATGAGTTCCGGCAATTCTTCCGAAGCAATATTAGACAGGTTGCAAAGGTCCGTCGTGTTGGGGTTGTAGGGCATGCCCATGCCCAGAATATCGCCTTTTTCAAAAATAGAAATTTCTTCGATGTGGTGTTTGAGGACGTCGGTATGGTCCATCAAATGTTTGAGTAGGTAAATGGCGGTCGCCCCGCTTCCGATAATGGCAATTTTTTTCATGCAAAAAGCTTATTTTTGATTAGTGGATATGGGTCTTTAATTCTGCTTTACTATCGATTAACTTTTGAATATTGGCAATAGATCTGTTCCATTTTTTATAGATTTCTACCGGTCGACGGTACTCCTTCACCTCATATCCCGCCAGTTTCTCGTCCGACAAGAGCCAGGGCGCGTGCCGGTAGCCGAGCGGTAGTTTGTTCAAATAGTCCAGTTCAGAACTGATGTATTCGGTGGCTTTGTCGTATTTCATAGACTGGTGCACCGGATTGGTATAGTACAAATGCAGGGCCTGATTGTTCCAGTTAAACCAGTTGGAACAAACGTCGTAATCCAGTAGCTGACTCTCGAACCAGGCGGCGCCCCACCGCCAGTCTATTTGATAGTCGCGGGCCATAAAGCTGGAGGTATTCACCCGACCCCGGTTGCTCATGAAGCCCGTCCGGCTCAATTGGTGCAGGTGGGCATCCACGAACGGAATGCCGGTCGTGCCGCTTTTCCACTGGTCGAACAGGTCGTAGTTCTCTTTCCATTCGGTTTCTACCTGCTTGTAGCCGCCGGGGTAAAAAACTTTATCCCCAAATCTCAAACCAAGAAAACTGAAATAATCCCGCCAAACGACCTCGAAAACCAGCCACCAGGTCGAAATGTTTTTCTTTATCTCGCCTTCGTATTCTTTCACTGTGTGGTACACTTGCCGGGGCGACAAGCTGCCATGGGCCAAGTAGGGGGAGAACTTGCTACCGTAATCCAGGCCCAAGGATTTGTTTCGGGTCCATTTGTAGTTGGTCAGAAGCTGCGAATCGAACGTGTAGTACCTAAGCCGTTCCAGCGCGGCGGTTTCGCCCGCCGGGAAGGCCTCGGCATCATAATTAGTAGCCAGTTCATCATCGCTAAACCCGATTTTCGCGCTTTGATCCACGTCGCCGTAATCTTCCACATCGATCATATTAATCCGCTCCGGCGTAGAAAAAAGCGCGCGCGGTTCCGTCGCCTTGGATGTGTTGATTCGGAAAGCTTTGCTGGTAAGTGGGATGTCGGCAGGTTCGTAGGGCAGGTCATCGACATGGTACAGCGTTTTTCCCCATATCGACGTCAGTTGGCATGTCTGGGAACCGAGCCTATTCGCTAGTTGCGACTCCACCTCGGTTTCCTCGCTCATGATTTCCCTTTGATAGATCAACTCATGGCAATTATGTTTAGCTACCAGCTCAGGGAGAATATCTTCCGGCTTGCCGTACATGACCAGCAAGTCGCCTCCTATTTTCCGGTAGGTTTTTCTGAGATCGTTCAGGGTATCCTGCAAATACTTGTACCGAATATGGCTCGTTTTGCGAAAGCCCAGGTCCAGTAGCTTGTAGTGACGCGGATCGTAGAAATACACGGGCAGCACTTCTTTGTCATCCCAACAAGCCCGTGCCAAGCATTCATTGTCGTGCAGCCGGAGATCGGATCGGTGCCAGTAAAGTACGCGTTTGGGCATAGTGGGTTATCTTGGTAGCCAGACAACCGGGAATAAAATAATCGTACCCTGGCTACGGGAGTTTCTCTTGGGACTTTTCGCCTCCTCCCAACAATCCAGCCAGGTCGCCAGCATGATGCCCCTGGCAACGGGACGCCTCGCGGTGGAAGCAGCGGATGCGCCCTGACCAGCGGCCAGGTCCGTCTGGGGTGTCGAAATTCAAGGCAAGAACAGGTTAGCTTCGGAGCGACTGCGCCACCGCGCATACCGGCCACCGCTAAGGGAGGCTGCTACCTTTTCGTAGGGCTGCGTGGCTTTTTTTACCGATTCTACAAATAATCCTTTAAAGGCCCGACGTACCCTTCGTCGGACTTAATTGCTACTGCAGATACCAACGTGCTTTGTGGTAGAGCAGGCCTATTTTGGTGAAGTAGTCCAGATGAGCGCGGAGCATGTTGCCCCGGTCGAGCCAGCGGTCGCGGTACTTCAACTGGTGGCGCACAATCTGCCACGATTTCGTGCGAGGTTTGGGTCGGGTATGCTCCCAGTGACTCAGGGCGTTGGTAATAAACCGGCCGTTGTCGCTTGCGGCCAGCATGATTTGCACCGATTTCGGAAAAGTGATTTCCGCGTCCAGCTTTTGGACTACCTGCAGGCCCATCGTCACCATCCGTCGGAAGCCTTTTTCTTCGGCTTTGGAAAAAACATAATCCCAGTCCAGTCGGGTACCTACCTTGCGCAGTAGCATCATCAGATCGACGCCGTATTTCAGTTTGTCCAGCTCTTCGATCCCCACGTGGTGGATAATCATGAGCAGCAACTGGTTTTCGGACCTGGGCACCCGCATAGCGACGCCGCCCAGGGAAAGCTCGTCGGGTCGATCCATTAGTTCTGCCCAGTCCAGCGCGAACGAAAAGCGCGGATAGGCCACCCGCCACTGTAATTCCACGGACTTGATCGATTGACTGGCTATTGGTACCAAGGGTAGTTGGTAGTCGGTGGCGAAGTACATTTCGCGCCGTGCGGGATCGTCCAGCAAATAAGCCCGGTAACGATCGGCCACGTAGCCCGCTTTTTCCATTGCGATTACGCTCCTGGCCATGTCAGGCTGATCGACAAACAAATCGATGTCACCGAATTCCCGCAGCCCGATGTCATCGTAATATAATGTCGCCCACAAAGCACCCTTCATCAAAAATGATGCTATTCCGGCGGCTTGAAGTTGCTGCACCAAGTGCCCCGACTCTTTCAGTAACAGCATACTGCCGACGGCCCGGGCGGTGGCCCCACTGCGCATTGTTTGCAGAAAATTAGCCGGGACTTGCGGCTCATTTCGTATAGTTCGAAAAAGTAAGGGTTGAATTTGGTGCCAATTCGCCAGGCTTTCCACCCGTGGCCAGTCCAGCGCCGACCAGTTCACGTCCGGCGGCGCATCGGTAGGGTTGGCCGCACGGAGTAGCAGTCTTAATTCAGGACTTACATTTTTCAGGAAATCATCCATGCGTCAAAAGTTCTTCGGCTACCCATTTTTCCAACTCGGCAAAGCCCTCGGGACGCCGCTTGTGCCACAGTTGGGCTTGGGCAGCGCAGCTGGAGCTTTGCTGAAAATGCCTCCGGTGCGCTTTACCCCGCAGTAAGTTGGGACCCAGAGGAAAGTGCCGCACCAGCTCGATGGGCCCCTCGATGGGGGAAAGCTTTCGGAGGCCGGTTTCGGATGACTTATGCAATAAAAAAATTTTCGCCAACGGCACGGGTTCAGTCGGGAAATCATGGTCGGGCCGGAGGGCAAATTTATTGATTCCTTCCGCCACGGGCGTAAGTTTCAAGGGGTCAAGATTTAGTCCGTTCACTGTATTTTCCCAAAGTTTTAGTTGGGGATAGGCGGGAAGAATATAGGGGCGGTCGTCGGAATCGAAGCAGATGGCCGTAAGGTCATCGCTGAGCAGCGAAGCCCCCCGCGCCACGAAGGCCGCCGCCGTGGTGGACTTACCCGTGCCCGGTTCGCCCAGAAAGCACCAGGCCGCATCGCCCACCCGCACGGCACTGGCGTGCAGGAGCAGCAATTCCCGTTGCAACAGAATTAATCCCAGCGCCTCGCTCACCGTAAACAGGCTCAACAAGTTGGCGTCTTCGGTATAAGAATCTACGTGCAAAGTACTCCCCTCCACGGCCCGATAGCCCGCGACGCCTTCCCAACGGAGATAGAGCGCCCCGTCATCCCCTTTGGCACTTTGGGCCATTATACCCCGGCGGTGAATCAGGGTGGACGCCAAGTCGGGGAAGTGGACTTCCGAGCGGATGAACCTGACATCGGGGATGGCGTCCCGATCTTCGGCCAGAATCAGCTCTGGCAGCGGTATCTCCGAAAAAATAAAAAGACCAAAGGCCTGGTATAGCGGCATAATGCAGGTAATTGGGTGAGGATGAGGATTAAGGCCACACCCAGAGCGGGCGGTACGTTTTACCTTCGGGCCATGCACCGATGACGATTTGCCCGGCGCGCTCTACCCAGGCATGGGCTTCAAAGCCCGCCCTAGCCGACTGCTGCACCCCGATGTTGAGCGGTAAGTCAGTCTCGTGGCGCAGCAGATATTTAACCGCCAGCGCCTGGGGAAGACAAGCCAGCGAAATAGGAAGCGCGTGGGCCACAGCTCTAACCGCCCAGGCGACATCCTGAATGTACTCTTTGCGGTGGGTAATATTGCTCCGATGGTTGGTCGCCCGGGAAAACAGTTTTTTGAACCGCCTAAAGGAAAGCACTTTCAGGCCGATTTTTATGAGCAGCAAAACTACCAGGGCCTTCGTCAGAATGACCCATTGTCGGGCTTTCAATTTCCTGGCTTTTTTCCAAAGTGTATTTCGCAAAGGGCAGTCAATCTAAAAATCGGTTTCAACCAGTTTTTCGTGTAGCAGATCAGCCAGCAAAGCCGATAGATCAGCCTCGCAGGTGGCTCGATCGACCTCGTATTCCGATTCTACTAAATCACAAAGCGCGTCGAACGACTTGGGACCATCCTCAAGGGCGCCCCAAACGGTGGCTCCTACTTCGCTCAAACCGTAGTAGACGCCCTCGTCATGATTCAGGACAACCACCTCGTCTGCTACTTTGGAAGCTACTTGCGTGGGAGACAATTTGAATACCTTATTGGTCAAACTATTAGCTGCCATGTAATTATGAAAAATTTGCCGGATTTAAGGCCGAGAACAGTCGCAAGTTAAAGGAGTTTTTTCAAAACCCGTCACCAGAACACAAGCGGAAAGGTTTCGGGCCCCGGCTGGCTTAGGCTCGTCCGGCCAGTTTGAACCAGTTCCAACCCACAAAGCGCACCGCCATGATGATCAGGTAGAGCCAATACCACTTTTGGCCGAATGCGTCTAGCCGTCCCAACCCGTAAGCGCAGCAATTTTTGTTTGAATAGTGCCCAGAGCGCCATTTGCTGTGGTGTTGCTGCTCGTAATCAGGTATTTCAACTGGTCGCCCGCATCGTGCCAACCCCCGGTAGCGTCGATTCTGGTCGAGTCCGGTCTTTTGCCGAAGAAACTCAATCCGTCTTGTTGATGGCAGAATTTTTTGTTGAAAGGATTGAAGCTGATCGTAAAAGTGTTCAAAGCGGCCTTGAAGGAGCAGTAGACAGCAAAATAGTCCCAATTGGGGTTGCGTTCGGGGTTGGCGTGCATGGTTAGCGAACCCACCTCAATCGAAACATTGACGATGTATGTTCGTCCGATTTCTCCAAAAGATTGAGAAATTCCTGCGTGGTTTGTATGGCTCCAAAGTAGTTAGTGATGGCATTCCAACAAAAAGTAAATTGCCGTGCTAAATGCCTGCTGCCACCAAATCTTTCCGGTAATGCTCCCTGCGGAATCTGCTCCGTGGCGCGGTATCTTTCGGCAAAGTACCCCCTTCGGGATGCGGCTGCATTCGGTATTTTTCGACCCGGTAAGCGGCTGGTTTTTGGGTAGTCATAGGGTAATTTCTCTAGTTGGTGCCCTGGAGCAAGGAAAAACCAACGAAAAGGTCGATGTGAATTCACATCGACCTTTTCGTTGGTTTTTCCTAACAAACTCGCAGGTTAATCAGCGTGTGATAAACACGGGAAGCTGAGCCTCGAAAAGCGCGGTGAACTCTTGAGCGGTCAGGATGTGGCCCTGCTTCTTGGCGTTGTCAGCCACACTGTAACCCCATTCTGCAGCAGCCATCCGTTGCGTAGGCGTTCCGTGGTGGCCGTCGCTGCTGAATGAGCAATCGCCGATATTGAAGAACACCTGTAGGAACTGCTTCACTCTTTTCCACTGCATCGTGGCTCCTCTGGCGTGCGAAAGGTAGTAGGCCGAGTAGGCATCCGCCATCAACTCGGTGCGTCGGGTTGCTTCGGGACTATCCACTTCTTCAAACAAATCCAACTGAAATTGAATCTGATGGCCAAACTCATGGGCCAGTATAGCCTGCGAGGCGACATCGCCGTAGCCTATCCCGACGTAAGCATCCACAATACCATCGCCCATGATGATCTTGTTGGGGATCACGCCAACGGGAGGAAAGAAAAACGAGGACTGAGCAAAGGCGTTGAAGGTAAATATCGGGTGATCTCCGTTTCTGTACTGCGGGACTACCTCGAGCAACAAAGCGATCAGATCGGCGTAGTATTCAGCCGTTGCCTGATCTTCTCCGTAGAGAATCTTATCGATTCTGATCACCTTCTCGCGGTCACGAAGCATGCTTCCGTGCATAGCGCCCAGCACCATCCCATCAGTATCAATGTTCCAGAAACGCTTTAAATCCTTAAAAGTTTTCGTCGTCTGCTTCGTGTACTCTCCATTCACGCCAAAGTACTGGCCGTCCGAACTATTCACAAAAAACAGGGCATCGTAGGTGGGGAAATCCAGCATTCCCAGCCCGGAGGCGTAGTCGAACACCGTTTTGCCGTTGTTATCGATCACCTCATTCCACCCTGCGAGCTGTTGGTTAAGCCATATATTCAAAGGAGTATTCGAGGCATCGCAAGGGGTAGGGGCGATGACGCCCATCGTCCGCAGAACCATGTTGCGATATTCGGAATGGTCGATAGCCAACAGCCCGGAATTTTGCTGAATTCGTGCCGCCATCCCTGCTGGCAATGCCGCCCGCATTTGGGTGATTCTTGCTTTGAGTTCGGGCGAAAGGGAGGCTGACTGCCGAGCCGATGCATTACTCTTGGTCGCCGATGTTTGGGGTTCAAGCCTGCTGTCTTCCTTACAACCCACCAGGGCGAATAAAGAAAAGATAAAAACTGTGGCCAGATTTCTAAAATTTGTCATTGATTAGAAAAAGTTTGAGATGAAATTGAAATATCAGATTCAAGTTAAATAAAATTTTTTTTACAAAAAAACCTCTAAAAATAATTTTTTGTAAGTAACCTCATTATTATATGATGCTATATCAGCGCGAATCCCTATTTCAAAGACCAAACTCTGTTCATCTTCATTAACCGCTTCTCTAAAACCTGTAATTCGTTATTTACCAAAGCCTCATGTTCTTTTTGTGCCTTCATCAGTTGCGCACGAAGCACCTCGAAAACTTCCCGCTGCTGGTTGGTCGGCGGAAAATCCACGCCGTTGGCCCCGATGTCGCTGGCTAGGGCGCCGAGGCGGCTGTACAATTTTACGGGATTGCGGAAGGCGTCTTCACGCGCACCGGTGAGGTGGATGTCGTAAAGTTGGGCCGAGATTCGCGTGGCGGCTTCGTCGAGCTTTTGCAGACCGGCGCTCAGCTTTTTATCCGAGACCATCGGCAGCAGACTCGCCATTTTAGCCCGCTTTTTTTCCAAACCGTTAATCAACTCTACAGCCTGATTTTGGGCGGTACGGAGTTCCAGGCTGAATTTTTCCTGCGCCGCAATGTCCGACAAAGTACCCGCCGTATTCGGGTCTTTCAATATCGTTATGGACTGACTTGACTTGCCACCGCCAAGATCGACCTGCGCCGTGAAGGTACCCGGCGAGACGCGCGGGCCGAGCAGGCCGGAGTGGATGTCGATGTCCCACGCCAGCAGCGTGCGGGTGCTGTCCTTACCGAACGTTACCCAAGTCTTGCCGGGCGGTAGCGTCCGCAGCCGGGGCGTTAGAGGCGATTCGTGGCGCAAATCCCACCACACGCGGTTGATACCCGGCTTATTGGTGCCTCTAACCGTGCGAATTTCTTTACTATCTTGTAAAATACTGATCATCGGCGCTTTGGCCAGCGTGTCTTTCAGGTAGTAATGAATGGGTACGCCATAGTTGGGACCGCGTCCGTCGCCGAGGGTACTCTCGGTATGTCGTGACTCGCCTTCCTGAAAACGGTAGCCCTTGCGAACGGGCAGCAACGCGTTGGCTATCGGACGGGCCTTGGCCATTTCACGGATCGGCGTCAGGTCGTCCAGAATGTAGAAGCCACGCCCGTAGGTCGCCACCACCAAATCACCAAATTCCTTTTGTACTTCCAACCAATACACCGGCGCGGGCGGCATGTCAAGCCGCAACGACGACCAGCTGGCCCCGTCGTCAGGCGAGACGTATACGCTGTTGTCAGTTCCGGCGTAGAGCAGGCCGCGAACGGCGGGGTCTTCTTTCACGACGTGGACAAAACTCAGAATGGACTTGGGGATGCCGCCGCTAATTTTTGTCCAGCTTTTACCATAATCCGTGGTTTTCAAGATATACGGGTCAAAATCGCCCATTTGGTGCAAGTCCACGCTGACGTAAGCCGTTCCCTCCGCGTAGCGCGAGGGTTCGATGTTGGCGATGGTACCCCATTTGGGTACGTTCAGGTTTTGGCTAACATTCTCCCAGTTCTTGCCGCCATCGCGGGTGAGCTGCACCAGTCCGTCGTTGGTCCCGACCCAAATTAGGTCCTTCTGCACGGGCGACTCCTCGATGGCAAAAAGTACGTTGCCGTCGAAGGTCATCAGGTTATCCGTGGCGATGCCACCCGAGTTTTGCTGGTGCGATTTATCGTTGGTTGTCAGGTCGGGGCTGATGACCTGCCAGCTTTGGCCGAAATCGTCGGACTTGTGGACCACCTGGCTGCCTACGTACACGCGGTGCGGCGTATGGGACGAAAAACTGAGCGGGAAATTCCAGTGCCAGCGGTACTTCATATCGGCGGGCGTCCAGCCGTAGCCTGCCTCGGGCCACACGCGCACGTCGCGGGCGTGGTTGGTGCGCAAGTCATATACGTCCAGACCGCCGTCGTAGCAGCCCGACCACATGATGTTGTCGTCGAAGGGATCGACTTTAGCGAAGCCGCTCTCGCAGCCGCCCACGGCGGTCCAGCTACTCAGCGGAATGCCGCCGCCAATTGGGTTGCTCGGCCCTCGATAGGAGTAGCCATCCTGCCGATTGCCGTACACAAAATACGGCACGCGGTTGTCCACCGATACGTGGTACATCTGCGCGATGGGCTGCTTGACGTTTTGAAACGACTTCATGCGGTTGAGTGTAATGCTGGCGCCGCCGTCGTGGGCCATCATCTGGCGGTCGCCGTTCAGCGGGTCGATCCAGTAATCGTGGTTGTCGCCACCGCCTTTGTAGCCGAAGTCAAAGGTTTTGCCGCCATCTTTGGACACGCCGTGCTTCACGCTGATGGTGTGGATCTCGTTGGCGTCGTCGGGCGCGACGGTGATGCGGCCGTAGTAGGGCGCGCGCTCCATCATGCTGTGGTCGCGCGACATCAGTTTCCAGCTTTCGCCGCCGTCCTCCGAGCGATACAGCGCCGGACTATGCATCTCGAACAGTGCGTAAACTACGTTGGGCTTACCTGGTGCCACGGCCACCGCCACTTTGCCCACAGGATTGTCCGGCCCGCCTGGCAAACCTTTAGCGTACATAGGCTCCCAGCTTTTACCGCCATCTTTGGAACGGTACACGCCGCCGCCCGGCCCGCCGCTGTGCAGCCCCCATGTA
Organism: Cytophagales bacterium; assembly: GCA_038242095.1. GTDB lineage: Bacteria > Bacteroidota > Bacteroidia > Cytophagales > Spirosomataceae > Persicitalea. The sequence continues at coordinate 4,841 of JBBSSJ010000095.1, read as the reverse complement.
TTGATGTTGATATTCCACATCCCGGCAAAGAGAATATCGGGATTTTGCGGGTTGATCGCCAAATCATTGGCTCCCGTTTGTTCGTTTACGAAAAGCACTTGCTCCCAGCTTTTGCCGCCGTCCTTGGTACGATAAACGCCCCGCTCCTGCTGCGGTCCGTAAGTATGGCCCAGTGCGCAGGCAAAAACCGTATTGGTATCCTTCGGGCTGACGATCACGCGCCCAATCCTGCCCGATTTCGGTAGCCCCATGTTCTTCCACGTCTTGCCCGCGTCCGACGATTTGTAAATCCCGTCGCCCAGTGAGTGCGCCGGACGAATCACGAAAGTCTCACCCGTGCCCGCCCAGACTTGTTTGGGATGATCAGGTGCCAACGCCAGCGCCCCGATGGATGAAACCTCCTGATCGTCGAAAATGGGTTTCCACGTCACGCCCTGGTCGTCGGTCTTGAAAATGCCACCCGAGGCCGCGCCGATGTAGGTTACGGCGTTGTTGCCCGGCTCGCCCGCAATGGCGATGGCCCGGTTGCCATCCGGCCCGATGAAACGGTAGCTGAGTTGCTTAAAATCTTTTTGGTCGAGTTTTTGGGAAAAACCCGTGGTGGCGCTAAGGGTAACGGCCAGGAGGAGAAAGTAGATTTTTTTCATGAAGAGAAGTGATAAGGGCTTCCAACCCGTTCTGGAAGTAGGAATTTGCTTGGCGAATGTAGGAAGATAGGGCGGAAGTAGAAACTTTTTTTAGGCTGACAACCCCTCCAGCCTCATGTTCCATTTCTTCCAGTTGGAAATTCCTTTTCCTGCAAGTCCATAAAATTCCTGGTGCGGTCGTGATGCACCAGATGGCAGAGTTCGTGGATGGGTCGCAGTGGCCTATTTAAGCTCAACATTGGAAACTGACACGATTCTTCGCAAGGACCTATGCCGGTTATATCGGGAGCCATGGGCCAGGAGAAAGCCCATTTTTAAGCCCCTTCCGCAGGGAGAGTTCCGGCAGAAATGGAAACATTTAGCCGTTGGTTCAATCAGAACAATGACCATGATGCAGTCTTGAAGGCTGCGCTGGCTCACTTGTGGTTTGTGACAATCTATCCTTTCGACAATGGCAACGGCCGCATTGTCCAGACCATTACCGATTTGCAATTGGCCCGGTCTGGCCATAGCCGCCAACGCTTTTGCAGTATGTCAACGCAAATTCAATTGGAGCGAAGGCAATACTTTGACATTCTGGAAAATACGCAAAAGGGCGATCTGGATATTACCGAATGGCTGGAATAGTTTTTGGCCTACCTCGATCGTGCTTTTCTTAATCAAAAAGATTTATCCGATCGACAAAAATTGATACTGAACAAGTCACTGGATGGATTTGATGGAAAGCTCAACACTTCCAAGTGGGCGAAAATCACGAAAGTCTCTACCGATATTGCCCTGCGGGATATTCAGAACCTAGTGGAACAAGAAGTGCTGGAAAAGTAGGATTCGGGCGGACGCAGCACCCGTTTTCGTCTGGTAGAGCTGCCTTCGTGACGAATATACTGTACAAAAAAAAAGCAGTCACGATTTTAAAGTCGTAACTGCCTTATTATCTGAGTGGTGATGGACGGAATCGAACCGCCGACACAAGGATTTTCAGTCCTTTGCTCTACCAACTGAGCTACATCACCAAGCTCACTTGACCCCTTTTGGGACTGCAAAAATAGAAGTCCGTTTTGGATTGCCCAAATATTTCTCATAAATCTTTTCAAAAACTTCGGGCTTCGTGAGCCATGTAAATCATTTTACCGTGTTGTCGGGCTTTTCTGCGTACTTATTCTCAATTTTAATCTAACTTACTGCTTGCGTACAGAACATTTTTCCCGATATTCGTTATTGGTATGCAAGCATACCATATAAGCAGAAAGAACTGAACGAAAAAGGAGTTAAGCTTCCTGCACCGTCAACTGTCAACCCGCACCGGCGTACCGGTCAACTGTCAACTAAGGAATGGAATACATTCAGCAAATACTGTTCGCTATTGTCCTGGGCATCGCCGTTTGGCTGATCGCCAAACGAGTCGGCATTATCAAAAAGACCATCCAACTGGGCCGCCCCGAGGACCGTACCGACCACCCCGGTGAGCGACTGGGTACTATGCTGCGGGTAGCTTTCGGGCAGAAGAAAATGTTCGACCGGCCGGTCGTGGGCTTCATGCACTTCATTATTTACGCCGGATTTTTGCTCATCAACATCGAGGTGCTGGAAATTATCCTGGACGGGCTATCGGGACAGCACCGGATGTTTGCGCCGTTCTTTGGGTCGGGCTACCTGTATTTACTGGGCTTCTTCGAGTTTTTGGCGGTGGGCGTGCTGACGGTTTGCGTTATTTTCCTGCTACGGCGCGATGTCGTAAAAGTGGATCGCCTCCAGGCCAGCAAGCACCGTGAAATGAAGGGCTGGCCCAAACTGGACGGCAATCTGATCTTGATCTTCGAAATAATTCTAATGATCGCCATTCTGACGATGAACGCCGCCGACTCAGTGCTGCAGGATATGAACAGCGTGCATTACACCAAGGCGGGTACTTTCCTGTTCAGCCAGTTCCTGAAACCGCTCTTTGCGGGTTGGAGCGAAGGCTCGCTCATCGTGCTGGAACGCGGCGCGTGGTGGTTTCATATCGTGGGTATTCTTGGTTTTGCGGTGTATGTGACCTACTCAAAGCATCTGCATATCGCGCTGGCGTTTCCGAACACCTATTTTGCCCGACTCATTCCCAAGGGCGAAATGCAGAACATGCCGGAGATCACTAAGGAGGTCAAAATCATGCTGGGCGTACCTGACGCCACGATCGATGCGGCTGAGCCCGTTGCTGACGGAGTGCCGCCCGCTCGCTTCGGGGCCAAGGACGTGCAGGATCTGAGCTGGAAAAATCTGATGGACTCTTATTCCTGCACCGAGTGCGGACGCTGCACGGCGGCTTGTCCGGCCAATATCACGGGCAAAAAGCTCTCGCCGCGCAAGATCATGATGGACACCCGCGACCGCCTTGAAGACGTGGGGCGAAATATGCAAGCCAATAGTGGTTCATTCGTGGACGACGGCAAGAGTCTGCTGGGCGACTATATTCTGGAAGAGGAAATTCTAGCCTGCACGACTTGCAACGCCTGCGTGCAGGAATGCCCGATTCTTATCAATCCGCTGGACATTATTCTGCAATTGCGCCGCTTTCAGATTATGGAAGAAGCCAAGGCCCCCGGTCCCTGGAACGCGATGTTCGGCAATATGGAAACTAATCAGGCCCCATGGAAATTCTCTCCGGCGGATCGGTTCAACTGGGCGGAGGAGTTGAAATGAGTTGAAAGTGAATATTTTAAAAACGTGACTAATATGATGGCGCTTTACATATTTATTGGAATGGGGCTGTTCGTTGCTAGTCTGGGCGTTTATGTCGGGAAATGGGAGGCTACGCATCTACTGGCTAACTTCCCTAAGTCACCTACCAAAATCCGTGATAAAAAGGGTTTGGCCCGCTTGGCGGGAATCTACTCGCTCATTTTAGCGGCATTGTTTGTACTAGAGGGCTATATTATGTACAAATTAGAAGGTACAAAATACGATTTGGTTCCAGTTTTGTTAGGAATTCCTGTTACCAGCTTCCTAACCATTGCTTTTATGGTTGGAGGACAGCGCTTTATCGAGCAGGATAAATGGTGACTCAAAGTCTGGCTAAATCATCAAACCGCATAACAATTTTTGAAAATGACCAATACACCTCAATATACAGTCCCGACGATGGCCGAGATGGCCGCTAATGGCGAGTCGCCTGAAATTCTGTTTTGGGTGGGTTGCGCGGGCTCGTTCGACGACCGGAGTAAGAAAATCACGGTAGCTTTTGTGAAAATTCTGAATAAAGTCGGGATAAAATTTGCCGTGCTGGGTACCGAGGAAAGCTGTACCGGTGATCCGGCCCGGCGGGCGGGAAATGAGTTTTTGTTTCAGATGCAGGCGATGGCCAATATTCAGGTGTTGGACATGTACAACGTCAAGAAAATCGTAACTGCCTGTCCGCACTGCTTCAATACCCTGAAAAATGAGTACCCCGAATTGGGAGGAAACTATGAAGTAATTCACCATTCGGTGCTATTGCAGCAACTCATCGACGAGGGCCGCCTGACCGTGGAAGGCGGCGCGTTCAAAGGCCGTAAAATTACCTTTCACGATTCGTGCTACCTGGGCCGGGCCAATGGCATCTACGAAGCGCCGCGCCGCGTAATCGAGGCGCTCGACGCCGATCTGACAGAGATGAAGCGCAGCCGCGCCAAGGGATTTTGTTGCGGCGCGGGCGGTGCCCAAATGTTCAAAGACGCCGAGCCGGGCCGTAAGGAAGTCAACATCGAGCGCATCGAGGAGGCCCTTGGCACGGGGGCCTATACCATCGCCGTTTCCTGCCCGTTCTGCATGGTGATGATGACCGACGGACTGAAAAACAAGGATAAAGAGGATTCGGTCAAAGTACGTGACCTCGCTGAACTCATCGCCGAGGCGGAGGGTTTATAGGTTTTTCAAAAGACCGAAGGTAAAAAGCCGACTTGAATAGTTAGTTTTGCGGCAGGAAAAGTGGGGGACCTCATGGTGTGCCCATTCATCATTGCACGGGTCGCTCCGGCGCACCGGACCCCGTCATAACTCATCATTGAAAAAATGAACATTCGTTTCGACGACATAAGTTTCGACTCCCGCCTGTGGATTTATCAGGCCAACCGCGCGCTGACCGACCAGGAGGTGAGCCTTGTCAACAATATGCTGGAAGCTGCTATCGACGGTTGGGAAGCGCACAACCAACCGTTGTTGGGCGCAGTAAAGGTATTT
>JBBSSJ010000094.1:0-15663 GCA_038242095.1 Cytophagales bacterium | reverse complement strand
TTCACTCAGGCGTAGGCTACACAAGCCCTTACAAATTTCTCCTCAAAAGAGGGATCGACATGAAAAAGCAGCACCCAAAAAGAGAAAATATTCCAACCAACCACCTGGAAATTCTGTCCTAAAATTAGGGGGGCAGTACAGGGTTAGAGTTGTTGTTCCCTGAAAATGTGATCGTTCGTATCGAAACACCGTCGTTTAGAAACCAAGGTACTTAGGAACTTTAATACTCAAGCAATTGACAACCATGTTACCTTCGGCAGCCGAAAACGTTAACCTTTTTTAAGATCCCTAAAACTTGCCATTGGGGTTATTTTACTAATTTTGTCCCCAAGTTCAACTTCCTGAACCCAAGGTTATATGAGCAGCCGTGAGAAAAGCGCTCTCTTTCAACTCTCTACTTTCTACTAAAAAATGACCCGTTACAACCGCCTCAACAACCTCGCCGGTTGGCTTGTATTCGCGATTGCCTTCCTCACCTACGCCCTTACCGTCGAGCGCACTGCCAGTTTCTGGGACTGCGGCGAGTTCATCGCCTGCGCCTTCAAACTGCAAGTACCCCACCCGCCGGGCGCACCATTTTTTCTTCTGATCGGCCGTCTGTTCTCGCTTCTGGCGCTGGGCGATCTGACTCGGGTGGCGTTTTGGGTCAACATGGTATCGGTCATTAGCAGCGCGTTCACCATCCTTTTTCTCTTCTGGACGATCACACTTTTGGGCCTGAAATTGATCCGTAAAACCGAAGCAGAGATGACGATGGGCGACACCATTCTGTTGCTCGGCGCGGGAGTAGTCGGTGCTTTAGCCTATACCTGGTCCGATTCGTTCTGGTTTTCGGCCGTCGAGGCGGAAGTATATGGCATGTCATCGTTCTTCACGGCCATCGTCATCTGGGCGGTGTTCAAGTGGGAGCGTATCGAAGATCCCGCCGCCGAGAACCGCTGGCTGATCTTTATAGCCTACCTGGTGGGTCTTTCGATTGGCGTTCACTTGCTGAACCTCGTGACGATTCCCGCGCTGGCGTTGGTCTATTATTACAAGAAGTACAAAAAAGTCACCTTTTTCGGTGGCTTGATGGCTTTTGCGGCCGGGGGTATCATCCTCGTCATCATCAACTCCGGCGTCATTCCGGGCTTACCTAGTTTGGCAGGCTGGTTCGAGATCAAGTTTGTCAACCTCCTGGGTCTCCCCTTCGGCAGCGGCACCATTTTCTTTGTACTGGCCTTTTTGGGCGCTTTGGTGTACGGCGTCCGCTACTCGCACCAGAAAGAGAACGTTTTGCTCAACACGGCTTTGCTTTCGCTTTCCTTTGTCCTGATTGGCTACGCTTGCTACCTTATGGTACTTGTGCGGGCCAACTACAACCCGCCCATCAACGAAAACAATCCGGATGGCACGCTGAGTTTTGTATCGTACCTGAAGCGTGAGCAGTACGGCAGCCGACCGTTGCTTTACGGCCCGACCTTTGTTTCGCGTCCCATCAGCCAGGAGCGCGGTGCGCCGATGTACCGCAAGCAGGGCGGCAAGTACGTGATCTACGACTACCGTCCCGAGTACGAATACGAGCCCGGCACCAGCATGTTGCTGCCCCGGATGTACAGCACCCAGGCCAATCACCCGCAACTTTACCGCCAGATGGAAAATCTGGCCGAAGGCCAAAAACCCTCGATGGCCGATAACCTGGGCTTCATGTTCAAGTACCAGATCGGCCACATGTACTGGCGCTATTTCATGTGGAATTTCGTGGGTCGCGAGAGCGACGAGGAAGGGGCGGGTAATCTGTTACCGCTGGATGCTTTCAAAGAATTCCCCTACGCCATCGGGCACAACAAGGCGCACAACAACTTTTTCATGCTGCCTTTTATTCTCGGGCTCATTGGTATGATGATCCAGTATTTCCGGCGCCGCCGCGACCTGCTGGTGCTGGGGCTGCTGTTTTTCCTGACGGGCGTGGCACTGGTTGTTTACCTCAACTCGCCGCCCACCGAGCCGCGTGAACGGGATTACATTTACGTCGGGTCGTTTTACATTTTCTGTATCTGGATTGGCTTCGGGGTCGTGGCGCTGGCCGACGGGCTGGCCTCGATTTTCAAAAATACCACGACCCGCGCCGTGATGGCTTCAGCCATCGGGTTGGTGGTTCCTGCGATCATGGTTACCCAGGGCTGGGACAACCACGACCGCAACAACCGTTACCATTCGGTCGATTTTGCCAAGAACCTTTTGAACAGCTGCGCGCCAAACGCGATCCTGTTTACCGGCGGCGACAACGATACGTTCCCGCTTTGGTACGTGCAGGAAGTCGAAGGCTTCCGTACCGACGTGCGGGTCTGTAACCTCAGCCTGTTGGGTACCGACTGGTACATCGACCAGATGAAGCGGCAAACGTACGAGTCGGCTGCGCTGCCGATTTCGCTGGATCATGACAACTACATGACCGGCAAGAATGACATCGTGCCGTTCTACGAGATTCCGGGCGTGAAGGGCGGTATCAATCTGAAGGAATATATCGCCTTGGTGAAGACCGGGAACAAAGCCATTCAGGTCCCGCTAACCAGCGGCGACATGACCTCCATTTTGCCCTCTTCGGTGCTGTTCCTGCCCGTCGATGTGGCAAGTGTACAGAAAATGAATATCCTGAAACCCGACATGGTTCCTTTCCTGCGCGATTCCATTAGCTGGACCATCGGCAAGGGCGATCTCTATAAGTCGGACCTGATTATGCTGGACATCATCGCGACCAATAATTGGGAACGGCCCATCTACTTCTCGTCCACACTGGCGGGCTCCAATTATTTGAGCCTGAAAGAGTACATGCAGATCGAAGGCTACGCCTATCGCCTGTTGCCCGTGTTCGTGCCCAACGCTACGGATGGTTACGTCAATTCGGATTTGATGTATACCAATCTGATGACCAAGATGGCCTGGCGCGAGCTGGACAACCCGAATGTGTATTACGACAATACGTATCTGGGCTCACCCGTTTTCACGGCCCGTATCGCTTTCCTGCGCCTGGTGGGACAGCTGATCGCCGAGGACAAGCTACCAAAAGCCAAGGAGGCGCTTAACCGAATCATGACGGTTATGCCCGATAAGAGCATTCCGTACGACCAAATTTCGGCCAACTACATTCGGCCCTTGATCGAGGTGGGAGAAGAGAAAAAAGCCATGGAAATCGCCGAAACGATGGCAGGCCGAGCCAATGAGAACCTCGCGTTTGCCCGTAAGCATGGTTCAGCCAATAAGCGTGACAACAATGTGGATCTTTATATCCTGCAAACCATCATCAACGGCCTCCGCGAAGCTGGTAAAACCGAAGCTGCCGCGAAGTACGATGCCATTTTTCAGCAGTACATCGGCGGGTTGCAGGGACAGTAATTTTTGAATGATGAATGATGAGTGATATTTAGACGCTCGTAAGTTTCAAATCGACAAACTGATTTTTTTAGAAAATTAGGATCAGCCAAAAAGCAGAAAGCCCTCCCGGAAATTTCCGGGAGGGCTTTCTGCTTTTCGTGGCTCGGTTAAACTTCCGAGTCAAACAAACACCTATTTCTCAATGAAAAAAGTCTTTCATTTTATCAAAAAAGCCTTTTTCATTTTTCCCTGGCTTGGGCTGAAAGTTTGCCGATTGCCGGAGGGATTCAAGCGTATCGCGCTCTTCGGAGGATAGCTGTTGCGGCGTCCAAACGTTGATGTGAACCAGCTGATCGCCCCGGCCGTAACCATTGAGGTCCTTGATGCCCTTGCCTTTGAGGCGTAAAATTTTGCCCGCCTGCGTACCCGGTTCCACCGTGATGCGGGCTTTGCCGTCAATAGTAGGGATCTCGGTCGAAGTACCCAGAGCAGCGTCGATAAAGCTTAAATGCATGTCAAAAACCACGTTGTTGCCGTCGCGCTTAAGCTGCTCGCTTTCTTCTTCCTCGATTACGATGAGCAGGTCACCTGCTACGCCGCCACGGGCGGGTACATTTCCTTTTCCTGACATTGACAGTTGCATACCGTCGCCCACGCCACCGGGAATATTGAGTGTAATGAGGTCATCCTGCATCAGGCGTCCTTCGCCCGCACACACGTCGCAGCGATCAGTAACGATCTTTCCTTCGCCGCTACATGTCGGGCAAGTGCTGCTCGATACCATTTGGCCGAGCATAGTATTAACCACCTTACGCACCTGGCCATTACCACTACACGTAGTACAAGTCGTGAGGGCGGTGCCATTCTTGGCCCCGTTGCCGCTGCATGTCTCGCACGTCACATGCCGCTTGACCTTAATTTTTTTCTCGGCGCCATTGGCTACTTCTTCCAGGTCAAGTTTGAGCTTGATGCGAAGATCGGAACCTTTCCTGACCCGGCGACCGCCGCCGCGTCCACCGAACATGTCGCCGAACGGACTGCCTTCGCCACCGAACACGTCGCCAAACTGCGAGAAAATATCTTCCATCGTGAAGCCCCCGGCAAATCCACCGGCACCGCCGCCACCGCCCATGCCCTGATGGCCAAACTGATCGTAACGCTGCCGCTTGCTATCGTCGCTCAAAATGCTATAGGCCTCAGCGGCTTCCTTGAATTTGTCTTCCGCGCTGGGATCGTCGGGGTTTTTATCGGGGTGAAACTTAATCGCCAGTTTGCGGTACGATTTCTTGATCTCTTCGACCGGAGACTTGCGATCCACACCCAACACTTCGTAATAATCTCGTTTCTTAGTCATGTAATTTGATCGGATACTTTTTAGTCTCAAGCCATTAAGTTCTAGCTTACAAGACTGAAAAGAATTAATAGTCAATTTTTAACGCTTTATTATTTACACGCCCACTACAACCTTTGCGTAACGGATCACTTTGTCATTCAGCATGTAGCCTTTCTCTACTTCATCCACCACCATCCCTTTCAATTCGGGGCTTGGCGCGGGGAATTGGGCGATCGACTCTTGATATTCGGCATCGAAAGGCAGGCCTAACGTCTTCATGGGTTTCAGACCTCTCATTTCAAGCGTTTTGTACAGTTTAGTGTAGATCAACGCGACGCCTTCTTTCAAGGGCTCTACCTCGCTAGTACTGTCGAAGGATTGCGTTGCTCGTTCGAAGTCATCGATGATTGGCAGTATAGCCTTCACGGTGTCAGCGTTGGCGGTGCTTACCAGTTCGAGACGCTCTTTGGCGGTGCGGCGGCGGAAGTTTTCAAAATCGGCGTACAAGCGTAAGTACTTATCTTTCAATTCGGCCATCTCGATTTTTATTTTCTCGTCCGGGCTAAGCTCGAATGCCTCAGCATCGACAGGCGCCTCGACCGTATCCATATCGTTGGCAATCGCGTTTTCATCCTGCTCGTAAGGATCGGCTACTTCCGGAAATTCGGGTGACCATTCTTCCCGGGTTTTGTTGTTATCTTCCATGGGGTGATTTTATGGTGGGGTAATTATTTAATTTTACACTAATCCTGACGTTGTGCTTTGCGCCAGTACAATTATATACTGCATATATATACTGCATAATTCCGTGCAGCAGATAATAAATCATCTTACGTTAAACCACTTAAAACAAACCTGCCAGACAAGCTTTTCTGCCAGATTGACATTGAATTATGACGCATCAGGGTTTCACCCAGCAAGAAAGGGCTACCGCCATCAAGACCAAAGCCGCCGCGCTGGGCTTCGATGCCTGCGGTATATCCAAAGCAGATTTCCTGGACGAGGAAGCACCCCGACTCGAGCATTGGCTCAATACCAATCAACACGGCCAAATGGGCTGGATGGCCAATCATTTCGACAAGCGCCTCGACCCGCGTAAGCTGGTCGACGGAGCCAAGTCGGTAGTATCGGTATTGCTCAACTATTACCCCGAGCAGCGTTTACCCGAAGGCCCCGACGATTACAAACTCTCGAAATATGCCTACGGCGAGGATTACCATTTTGTCTTGAAAGATAAGCTTAAAGACCTGCTCCACTTCATTCGCGAAGAAATTGGCGAGGTCGACGGACGGGCGTTTGTGGACTCCGCCCCCGTGATGGACAAGGCCTGGGCGGCGCGGAGCGGCCTGGGCTGGGTGGGAAAACACTCCAACCTGCTCAACCGCGATATGGGCAGTTTTTTCTTCATCGGCGAACTGATTCTCGACCTTGAACTTGCCCCCGACAGTGCCGTAGCCGACTACTGTGGTACCTGCACACGCTGCGTCGACGCCTGTCCAACCGATGCCATCACGGCTCCCTATACCGTCGACGGCAGCAAGTGTATCAGCTACTTTACGATCGAGCTAAAAGATGCTATTCCCAACGAAGTAAAAGGAAAATTTGAAAACTGGATTTTTGGCTGCGACATCTGCCAGGATGTCTGCCCCTGGAATCGTTTCTCGCGTCCGCACAGCACGCCAGAGTTTGACTTGCCGCCGGAACTGAAGGATTTTACGAAATCCGATTGGGCGGAGATAACCGAGGAAGTTTTCAAGGAAGTCTTCCGCCGCTCACCAGTAAAGCGGACGAAACTGGCGGGCTTGAAAAGGAATATTGGGTTTGTGTGGTGAGTGTCTAATCGATGCTGGCACTATTCTTTTTAAGTGCGATTTACCTTACAATACCATCGAAAAGAAAAATTTCTATGAAATTAAGTAACAAATTTTTAGCCATCGGAACACTTTCCGCCAGTTTGTTTTTGGCTGGCTGTAACAACAAAGATAAAAAAGAAGCCGCCGCTTCTCTCCCGGACGAAATACAAACCGAGGTCGGCAAGCTGACGCTTCCGGCTCCCTACACCACCGAATCGGTCCGCAATTCGACCAAAACTGTAGGCTGGGAGGATGGCCAAATGCCGAAGGCTCCGGTGGGCTTCAAAGTAGACAAATACGCCAGCGACCTGGAACATCCTCGCTGGATTTATCAGGCACCCAATGGCGATGTATTCGTGGCTGAATCCAACACCAAGCGCTCCGCCGATCGCATTACCCTGCTGCGCGACACCAACAAAAATGGCCAGCCCAATAAGGAGGTTTTTCTGGAAGACCTCAATCAGCCTTTCGGCATGCTGGTGCTGGGCGATTACTTTTACGTTGCCAATACTGATGGCTTGTTGCGCTTTCCCTACAAGGAAGGGCAAGCTAAAATCACCACCAAGGGCGAGAAAATCATGGACCTGCCAGCGGGTGGCTACAACAACCACTGGACGCGCAATTTGCTGGCGAGCCCGGATGGCAAAAAGATTTACGTCACGGTCGGGTCGGCCAGCAATGTCGCTGAGCATGGTATGGACGAGGAGGTACGTCGTGCCAATATCTTGACGATCAATCCCGATGGTTCGGGCGAGACGATTTTTGCCAGTGGGCTGCGCAATCCCGTCGGCATGGCATGGGTACCCGGCACCAACACGCTGTGGACGGCTGTCAACGAGCGCGACGAATTGGGCGACGATTTAGTGCCTGACTACCTCACGAGTGTAAAGCAGGGCGGCTTTTACGGCTGGCCTTACTCCTACTACGGCGACAACGTCGATCCGCGCCGCAAGGATGAAAATCCTGAATTGGTAAAGAAGGCCCTTGTACCTGACGTACCGCTGGGTGCCCATACGGCTTCATTAGGCTTGACTTTTTATGATAAGACCAAGTTCCCCGCCAAATACCGCAACGGGGCTTTTGTCGGGCAGCATGGTTCCTGGAATCGCTCAGAACTGGTGGGTTACAAAGTGGTGTTCGTACCCTTTAAAGACGGACAGCCGACGGGCCCGATGCAGGATTTCCTTACGGGTTTCATCGCCGACGCCAAGGGTAGTAAAGTGCGCGGCCGTCCGGTGGGCGTCACGACGCTGGCTGATGGCACTATGTTGGTTGCCGACGACGAAGGCAACACGATCTGGCGGGTGAGCGCGGAGTAGTGCTAGGCAGATTTCATAGCTTTTTAATGGTATATTGGGATTGGATCTTATAATGCAATTTTTAAATTTTCCTTAATCAGCCCTGCCGCTATGAACAATCTCCTGATTCCGCTCGATTTTTCGGAAAATTCCGAAAAAGTTATTGCCGCCGCGAAGCTAATCGCCGGGAAATCGCCTACAAAGTTTATCCTCCTTCACGCCTATCAACCCGCTGTACCTGATATGACAGTACCTTCGGGTGTTGGGATGACTACGCTTGGTTCCGATTTGGGCTTGGAGGAGCACTTTCGGAAGAGATTGAACGAGATGGCCGAAAAATTAGAAACTGAAGGGTATGGGACGGAGGCACTTTGGTCGTTCGGAGGTATTCATCCGGCCGTGATGAAGGCAATCAAAAAACACCGTCCTGCGATGGTAATCTTGGGAAGGAGCGGCGAAGGCGGCTTCATGGACAGATTGCTGGGTTCTTCGGCCACCGGTATCGGGCTAGACGCCGATTGCCCGGTCCTGATCGTACCATCGCAAGCAACGCTCAGCCCGTTCAGGGAGGTGGTGTATGCTACCCAACTCGAATATGATGAGAACCAAGTACTAGATCGGGCTTTGCCGATGCTGAGAAGTTTTGGGGCAAGGGTTACCTTCCTGAAAATCGATTCACGCACCCAACCCGATATCCTAGCAGATGATCAGCTTCGCCAGCAGATTATGGATCACCATGCCATCAGTGCCGAAAACTTCGTGACGCTCAAAGCAAATTCAGTTTTGGGAGGGATCGAGGCCTATTGCCGTGAAATTAAGGCCGATTTATTGGTCATGGCTACCCGCAAGCGGGGTTTCTTCGAAGCCTTCATCACGAATCCCAGCCTTACCAAAAAAATGATCGTCGAGACGCATTTGCCTTTGCTCGTTTACCATCTGGCGGAAAAATAGTTTTTAAACCTTACTAATTAAACTTCCAGCCTACCTTCACCCCCGCCCAGTTGTTCCGGCGTGGTGAAGCATTGTAATAGCGTGCGCCGAAAGCGTTAAGATCGTAGCCCAGGCTGTAAATATCAGCTGAGACGAAATCAGCTGAGGCCGAGAGCTCGGAATAAAAATTGGTTCCCCAACTCTTATTCCAGGTAAGTCGGCACAGCAATTGGTCGTAGGCCGGGGCTTCTACGGTATTGGCATCGTTCAAAAATATCTTACCGCCGTGCTGATACGTGGCAAAAGCTGAAACACCGGCTTTCAGAAGAACATCGACGCCAAGATTTTGCGAGAAGGCCGGTATTCCCGGCAGCCGATTCCCGCCCAACGCATCGCTTCCCTGCTGGTAGTTTTTGAAGTAATAACCCGTAGCGGTACCGCTGGTCCAAAGCCGAAGGTTTTGTAGGAAGCCCGCCTCCCTGATGGCATCATAATCGACGCGCCATTCGAGCCCCTTCTGGTCGGTTTTGCCCGCATTGATAAAATATTCCGCGCCCTGTTCATCCGAGCGCCGCACGATCGTCTCTTTCAGATTGAAATGGTAAGCCGTCAGGTCGAGCCGTAACCGACTACCCATCCGCCGCAGCGAAATTTCTTTGTTTATCCCGATTTCGGGGTTCAGGTCAGTCCGAAAACCACCGGCCGACGGGCGCACCTCCTGTAAAGTTGGTGGTGAATAACCCGAACTTACCGAAGCCGTCAGCGACCAGTTTTGCAGGAAAGTTTTGTTGAGCGCGATGCGCGGGCTTAACACCTGATCGAACTTCCGCGTTTCCGCAACGTAGGGCGTCGGGAAAAAGCGCTCGTAGCCAAAGCGGTTGGCGTTGATGCTGGCCCCGCCGCTCAGCGTCAGCGACTTTAAAAGTCGCAGCTCCGCCTGGGTGAAGACCGACAGATTTCCGCTCCTAATGTCCTCCGAAGTCTGAAAGCCGCTGGGCGTCCCCCGATCATTGTCATAGTTGCGCTGCGCGGATTTACCGTATTGCCACTCGAAACCACTCGTCCATTGCAGCACGGTTTTACCAAGATCTTTGGAGAAAGTCCAGATATTACGCCCGCCAAACCCAAACTCGCTACGCTTTTCGTAGTTGGTGATGAATGGATTATCGAAGTCGTTGGTCGTGAGGTAAATAGCCAGTGATTGATCCCAGTGCTTCGATAGATTCAGTTGGTGTTGCAGGCCAAAAAGTGAATATTTGGTGTAAATGCCGGCGTTCTGAGTTTCGCTGCCGGGTAATGTCTTGGTGGGTTGCCGGGCCAGCGTCGGGTCCTGTTGGTACTGCGCAAGATTGATACCGCCGGGGGTTTGGTAGTGTAAATCGGAGTATAGGCCCAACAACGACAGCGTGGCTTTTTTACTCAGCCGAGAAGTTGAATTGAATTGGAATACGTCCCGCACCATCCCGCTTTGCTGCCGATAGCCGTCCTGCTGCTGGTGCCCGTAGCGTACCGATACATCACCAACAGTAAGCTCCGTGTTCCGGCTTTGGAAACCGTAGCGGCCGACGCCGACACTTTGCTCAATCTTGCTTTCATCATTCGATGTAGTAGTCAACAAAACGACGCCACCCGTTCCCGCCCCGTAAACACTACTGCCCGGCCCCTTGATGATTTCCATTCGGCCTACCGAACCATAATCCAGCGAGTTGAGCGGCGTGTTACCGTTGGCGTCGGTGAAGGGTATGCCGTTCCAGTAAAATTTCACATTTCTGACCCCAAAAGGAGAACGCAGCAGGCTACCCCGCACCGAAAAGCGGTAGCTCCCCGGCGAGCGCTCTTCCATTCTGACGCCTGGCACTATATTCACTGCGCTCGTGAAGGTAGTGGCCGACGTACGCTGAAACGCTCGCGGGCCGACTAAACCTACCGAAGCCGTAGTTTCCAGCACATTCCGCCGTGACTCGAAGGCGGTGACCGTCACTTCGTCGAGCTGGGTGGTGCGGAGGGTATCTTGGGAAGTAGCTTTAAAGGAGAAAAGGAGGAAGGAGGAAAGAAGGAAGGCCGGGCTGGCGAACCAAGGAAGGGGGAAACGTATTTTCAAGAAATTAAAGCGCTCTTTCATGGAAATTCTTTAGAAAAAAATGGCTAATGGTGACTCAGCTCAATTACATTGGCATTCGGCGCGGTCGACGCTGATTTTGTTTTTTGCGGCATCCAGGTAGTAGCAGCCACCCGCTTTTCCGGTGTACACCTGGTTTCCTTTGCTAATTCCGCAGGGCCATTCGTCCGGTTCGGTCACTACGCCCGTTGCTTTTTGTGCGATGCGGTCGAAGGTAAATTCTATTTGCCCAAAAGGAGCGGATGTAGAAGCCTCGCCGATCACTTTATCGTTAAAGCGGGCTACTATTTTGTAATTGCCCCGTATTTCGTTTTTGGCAGCCTTGATAACGACCGCGTTAGCCGTGTTATTAGCGTAAATGATATTTTTGGGTAAAACGGCATGGATGAATTGATCGGGATTCCCATTGCCCGGATTAGGAAACATAATGGTAGGCGTCGCATCACCGGTAACGACGATTTCCAAAACCGTGTCGAAGCCAGCGGGCGATTTGTCTTTGCAATTAGCGAGGCTAACAACTAATGCGAACAGCAGAAAATTTTTGAGCAGTTTCAACATAAGTCCAGTTCGCAGTGGATGAGATAAAAAAAAGACCCCGATAAAAGTTCATCGGGGTCTTACAGAATTAAAAAACTGTACCGCAATACTTACGCTCCAACCGTAGCCCGAATGATATTCAACGCCGAACCAGCCTTAAACCACTCGATTTGCTGTTGGTTATAGGTATGGTTCACCGGAAACTCTTCCTTGGTTCCATCGGCATGATGCAACCCTACGGTCAATTGCTTACCGGGCGCAAACTCAGTTAGGCCCAGAATGTCGATCGTGTCGTCTTCCAGCACCTTGTCGTAATCGGCGGGGTTGGCGAAAGTCAACCCCAGCATCCCCTGCTTCTTCAGGTTGGTCTCGTGAATCCGGGCGAAGGATTTAACGATGATCGCCCGGACGCCCAGGAAGCGCGGTTCCATGGCAGCGTGCTCGCGTGACGAACCCTCACCGTAATTTTCATCACCTACCACAACAGTACCGATGCCTTCAGCCTTATATATCCGTTGCGTGGCGGGTACTTCACCGTACACACCAGAAAGTTGGTTCTTGACCGTGTTCGATTTCTCGTTAAAGTAGTTTATCGCGCCGATCAGCATGTTATTGGAAATATTGTCGAGGTGCCCGCGATACTTTAACCACGGTCCGGCCATCGAAATATGGTCGGTGGTACATTTGCCCTTGGCCTTAATGAGCAACTTTAATCCTCTCAAGTCGGTACCTTCCCAAGCCTTGAAGGGTTCCAGAATTTGCAGACGATCCGATTCGGGATCCACTTTAACCGAAACCTGACTGCCGTCCTCGGCCGGGGCCTGAAAGCCCGCATCCTCAACGTCGAAGCCCTGAATGGGCAACTCGATACCGCGCGGCTCGTCGAGCATCACCTCCTGACCGTCTTCGTTGGTCAGCGTGTCCGTCATGGGATTGAACGTCAAATCACCCGCGATAGCAAAAGCCGTCACGATTTCGGGCGAGGCCACAAACGCGTGGGTGCTGATGTTACCATCGTTCCGCTTGGCAAAATTCCGGTTAAAGGAAGTAATAATCGAGTTCTTGCGGGTAGGGTCATCCATGTGCCGTGCCCACTGCCCGATGCAGGGCCCACAGGCGTTGGCCAGCACCACACCGCCTATTTTCTCAAAAGTCGCCAGAATCCCGTCGCGCTCGGCGGTAAAGCGAACCATTTCCGAACCTGGTGTAATCGTGAATTCGGCCCTGGTCCTGATATTTTTCTTGGAGGCCTGTCCGGCGACCGAAGCGGCGCGGGTCATATCTTCGTAGGAAGAGTTGGTACAAGAGCCAATCAGACCCACTTCAAGGCGCTGGGGCCATTCGTTTTCACGCACGGCCTGGGCAAACTTGGAAAGGGGCCACGCCAAATCGGGCGTGAAGGGTCCATTAACGTGGGGTTCCAGCGTCGACAGGTCCAACTCGATTACCTGATCGTAGTAGGCTTCGGGGTTTTCGTATACCTCGTCATCGGCGCGGAGGTGAGCCCGCACTTCGTCGGCGGCATCAGCGATGTCGGTACGATCGGTGGAGCGCAGGTACTCACCCATTTTATCGTCGTAGGTAAAGAGTGAGGTCGTTGCGCCGATCTCAGCGCCCATGTTGCAGATGGTACCTTTTCCCGTACAGGAAAGGCTCTCGGCACCGGGGCCGAAATACTCCACGATGTAGCCCGTACCGCCTTTAACGGTTAGCTGACCGGCCACCCATAGAATCACGTCTTTGGCTGAAGTCCAGCCCGACAGTCTTCCGGTAAGTTTAATACCGATCAAGCGGGGCATTTTAAGCTCCCAGGCCAGGCCCGACATGACATCGCTGGCGTCGGCACCACCGACCCCAATGGCCACCATACCCAGTCCACCCGCGTTAGGCGTGTGGGAGTCGGTACCGATCATCATCCCGCCGGGGAAGGCGTAATTTTCCAAAACAACCTGGTGGATAATACCCGCGCCGGGCTTCCAGAAGCCGAGGCCGTATTTGTCGGAAACTGACGAAAGGAAATCGTATACTTCTTTGTTACGGGTGTTGGCGACTTTCAGATCTTCCTCCGCCCCGGTTTCGGCCTGGATCAGGTGATCGCAATGCACGGTCGAAGGAACGGCGACTTGCGGACGACCCGCCTGCATGAATTGCAGCAGCGCCATCTGAGCGGTAGCGTCCTGCATCGCGACGCGGTCAGGCGCAAAATCGACATAAGCCTTACCGCGCTCCTGCACCTGAGTGGCGAAACCTTCCCAGAGGTGGGAATACAATATTTTTTCGGTTTGGGTGAGGGGGCGGCCCAGCAGCTGACGGGCAGCACTGATGCGTTCGTCCATGCGGGCGTATACGCCCTTGATCATGTCTAAGTCAAATGCCATAGTGTTGGTTTTATTCTAATTGAGTATTTGTAGGTCTAACGACCCTAAAAGTACAAAGTTTCTGCCATTACAGGACTAGAGAATTTTGATTCATAAAAGGATTGCCGCTGTTTTTTCTTAAATTTGTTCAAAACCGGGGCCCATCGAAAGCCTCTATTCGCGTTTTCGAATAAAAAAAGTGCAACCCACCCCGCCGCTTTCGATCCAGTAGTTTTTGCGCTTTGCAACAAACCAATTGCCCGCGCTGTTTATCTTTGACGGTATTCCGCGTTCCATTTGGCGCTAAGCAAGCACCATTCCTGTCTTTAATAACCCCCTGAATTATGTCAAAAAATCTGGTGATCGTAGAATCACCGGCTAAGGCCAAAACTATAGAAAAGTATCTGGGATCCGACTTCACGGTCATGTCGAGCTACGGTCACGTGCGCGACCTGCCCGCCAAAAACATGGGCGTCGATACCGACAACCGCTACGAGCCCGTGTATGAGGTTACGAGCGATAAATTGAAAGTAATTAGTGAATTAAGAAAGCAAGCCAAAGGTTCGGAAGTCTGGCTGGCAACGGACGATGACCGGGAAGGCGAGGCCATTTCGTGGCACTTGAAGGAAGCGCTCGGTTTGCCCGACAGCACCAAGCGTATCGTGTTTAGGGAAATCACCAAGTCGGCGCTGCAAAGTGCCATCAGCAAGCCACGTACGATCGACATCGACCTCGTCAACGCCCAGCAAGCCCGCCGGATTCTGGACCGATTGGTAGGATACGAACTATCACCCGTACTGTGGAAAAAGATTAGGATTGGCAAAAATAACCTGTCCGCGGGTCGGGTGCAATCGGTGGCGGTGCGCATCATTGTGGACCGCGAACGCGAGATCGAGGCTTTCCAAACCAAGAGCAGCTACAAGGTTACGGCGCAGTTTGAGGTGGGGAACAACAAGATCCTGAACGCTGAACTGCCCAAGAACTTTGCTACGCAGGATCAAGCCGAGGACTTTGTCAAGAAATGCGTCGGCGCGGATTTCACCATCCTGAACCTCGAAACAAAGCCCGCCAAGAAAACACCCACCGCGCCCTTCACTACGTCAACTTTGCAGCAGGAAGCCTCGCGTAAGCTCAGTTTTTCGGTATCGCAAACCATGACCGTCGCGCAGAAACTGTACGAAGCGGGCAAGATTTCGTACATGCGTACCGACTCGACCAACCTGTCGGGCGAGGCAATGGGCAAGGCCAAAGAACAGATTACCAAGGAATATGGTCAGGAATATCACCACGAGCGGGTATTCAAGACCAAATCAGAATCGGCGCAGGAGGCCCACGAAGCCATTCGGCCTACCGACTTTTCGACGCTCGTCGGCAGCCGCGACCGCAATGAGCAGCGGCTTTACGAATTGATTTGGAAACGCGCCATCGCTTCCCAAATGGCCGATGCGCAGCTGGAAAGAACCACTGCGACCATTGGGATTTCGACTACCTCGGAGCAACTCGTGGCGCAGGGGGAAGTCATCAAGTTTGAGGGTTTCTTAAAAGTGTATCTCGAATCGAGCGATGACGAGGACGAGGATCAAAAGGGTATGCTGCCGCCCTTGAACATCAACCAGAAACTTGCGCTCGATATTTTGAAAGCCACTGAGCGCTTTACCCGCAACCCGCCGCGCTACACGGAGGCTAGTTTGGTAAAGAAATTGGAAGAAATGGGGATTGGCCGACCATCGACCTACGCGCCAACAATTTCGACCATCGTCCGCCGCGAGTACGTGGTGAAGGAAGATCGCGAGGGGCAACAGCGGCAGTTTACCGAAATCACCCTGAAAGATGATAAAGTCGCCAAAAAGGAAAACACCGAAACGTTTGGGGCCGAAAAAAC
>JBBSSJ010000093.1:0-15730 GCA_038242095.1 Cytophagales bacterium | reverse complement strand
CCACCGTCCGTTGCACAAACGTCGTCAGTGCTTTGCCGCTGAGCATTCCCTGGGCTAATAGCGCCAGGTCGTACGCCTGTTTGGCGAGCGCTTTTTGCTGGTCGGCGTCTTCCATGTCCAGGATTTTCTGGGTCAGCGGGTGGTTGGCGTTGACCGAGACGGAATACATCATCGGCATATTGCCAAACATCGAAGGCTGGCCCGAGGTAGCCTGCATGTCGGTCATGCGGCGCATAAATTCGGGGTAGGTGATGACCACCGGCAGCTCGTCGGCGGGCATGGCTTCTACTTGTACCGTGGCGGCCTTGGAGGCGATCAACCCCTCGTAAAGTGTCTTGGCTTTCTCTTTCTGTTCATCCGAAAGGACGCTTTCTAACGTAATGTCTTTCTCGATCAGCTTGTCTATCGGGTCGGCATCGACGCGCTTGATGCTCACTTTTTCCAACTTCTGTTCCAGCACACCAATGAAGTGTGCGTCGATCACAGAATCAAGCAGCAACACGTCGTAACTACGCTTTTTGGCCGATTCTACGAAAGCATCCTGCTTCTGAGGGTCGTTGGTGTAAAGCCACACCTCCTTGCCATCTTTATCGGTTTGGTTTTCCTTGATCGCTTCGCGGTATTCTTCAAAGGTGAAGTGCTTGCCATCCACGTTTTTGACCAGACAGAAATCCTTGGCTTTGTCGTAAAACTTATCATCGCTGATGATACCGTACTTCACAAATAGCCCGATATCGTCGAACTTCTTTTCGAAACCTTCACGGTCGTTCTTGAAGATTTCAGAAAGCTTATCGGCCACTTTGCGGGTGATATAGCCGTTGATCTTCTTGACGTTCCCGTCGGCCTGCAGGTAGCTCCGCGACACGTTGAGCGGAATGTCCGGCGAGTCGATGACGCCGTGCAGCAGTTGCAAAAAGTCAGGGACAATGTCCTTCACCTCGTCGGTGATGAACACCTGGCGGCTGTACAGCTTGATTTTCTCGCGCTGTACCTGGAAATCATTTTTCAGCTTGGGGAAGTACAAGACGCCCGTCAGGTTGAAAGGATAGTCTACGTTCAGGTGAATCCAGAAAAGCGGATCCTCGCTGTAAGGATAAAGCTCCTTGTAGAAGTTAATGTAATCCTCGTCCGTCAGATCAGCCGGGTTTTTGGTCCAGATCGGATTAGGATTGTTAATGATTTTATCTTCGAACTCGATTTCGATGGGCAGGAATTTGCCATATTTTTCAAGAATTTCCCGGATTCTGAACTCGTTCAAAAACTCCTCGGAATCGGGCGCAATATGCAGGATGACGTCGCTACCACGCGCTTCCCGCTCGGCGGGACCAATCTCAAATTCAGTGGAGCCGTCGCATTCCCAATGTACTGCCTCCGCGCCTTCTTTGTAGGAACGCGTTACGATCTCGACTTTGGAAGCTACCATGTAGGCCGAGTAAAAGCCCAGGCCAAAGTGGCCGATGATGTTTTCCTTGCCGCCTTCTTTATCCTTATATTGTTCGACAAACTCCGTCGCGCCCGAGAAAGCAATTTGGTTGATGTACTTCTTAATTTCGTCGGCGGTCATGCCAATGCCGTGGTCGCTGACGGTGATGGTTTTGGCTTCTTTGTCGAGCTTAACCGCCACTTTCAATTCGCCAATCTCACCGTTGAATTCGCCAAAAGAACTCAACTGCTTGATTTTCTGGCTCGCGTCTACAGCGTTGGAGACCAGTTCTCGCAAAAATATCTCGTGATCGGAGTAGAGGAATTTCTTAATGATCGGAAAAATATTTTCCGTGTGGATGCTCAGCGTACCTTTTTCCTGAGTCGTTGCTTCCATATGGCTGTTGTTTGGTTTTTAATAATGATTCAAATACTGTTTTGCCTTACAATAGCCTACCGAAAATTGCGTTCCAATACCAAAAAAAAATGCTCCGCTGACAGATTGACAGCCCCGCTACTCATTTTTAGCGTATGGTTGGTATGTCGGATGCATTTTGGGTAATATTGCAACTTGTTCTCTCCAACATTTGATTTATAGCCGCATACTAAAAATGAAATTAGCCAAAGCTCCCGTCTTCGTTCTCCTTCTCTCCGTTTGCATGGCTGCCTGCGCGCCCGCTACTGTTCCTTTTACCAACTTCACTGTCTTCACCGAAGATTTGCGCGGCACGCTGGAAGGCGCTGGGATCAATCTTTCGAAGGTGCAGTTTTACAATGACAAGCCTGTCATGATCAAGCGTCAGGGCAACAATGCCAACGACATCAGTGTGGACGCCGAGGGGCAGATCAGTATTCAAAATGGCAAAACGGTTCAGACGATCAACGTGCGGCCCTTTACGCCGGGCGTGGTAATGAGCAAGACAGGAAGCTCCATCAACGTGTCGTTCGACGATACTCAGAAGGATAAGCAGGGGATGCATTTCATTTTGCAGGGTAATCAATACTTCCTTGAAACGGCCGACAACAATAAGTTCGAGTACAACGGTAGCACCTTCGATATTCAGACGGGCGTCGGCTCCCGGCTCTTTGTCAGCAAAGACCTGCTTAATCAAGTCAACCGCCAGAACGAAACTCAGAAAGGGCGTAAGGTAGGGGGGAATTAGGTTGTTTATTTATTTAGAGATCTAGCTCTGCAATGAAGCTATAACCAGCGCTTTATTTTTGGAAGTAAATAAATAAACACCCAAGCGATTGGGCGGGCGTTCCCATAAATATTCTTCCCTCAAGAGCTCATACCGTTCACAATCGCTCTGACCGCGTGAAGTGGGCTGCTGGGCTTCATGTCGAAATGCCGCTCAAACTTAGTACTATCGAAAACGTAATTGCGATCGTATTGATAAAGCATTTCCTTCGATTCCTTTAAAATCGGCACAAAAAGGCCCAGCGCGCCCAGCATCCAGGCGGGCAACACACTATACCGAGGCTCGACGTTCACCTGCCGGGCGAATAATTCGATCCATTGCTTGCCCGTAAGGTTGGATTGATCGGTAGGTAAATGCCAAACTTGACCGTAAGCCTCCGTCGTATTGCCGAGCAGAGCTGTGGCGCGTCCTGCGTCGGGCGTGAAGGTAAAATTGTGGAGTTTGTCGGCGTCAGAGAACCACTGTGCCTTCTTGCCTTTCAGAAAATTCCTGTAGACTAACTCTACGATCACGCTGTTCGTGGGCCCAATGAAATCCGCCGCCCGTGCGATCAGTGCAGTCAGTTTGCCGCTGGCGATTTCCGCCAATAGTATCTCAGCCACCTTTTTTCGTACTTTTCCTTTCTCGCTGGTCGGGCGCATCGGAGTTTCCTCGGTCATAGGGGCGAGGTGATCAGGATCGTACATGTACACGTTGTCGAAAAAGACCAGCTTAGCCTTGTGTTTTTTGCAGGCGGCAATAACATTATGCATAAACGAAGGCCAAAGTTTTTGCCAAACGTCGGTTTTATAGGGAAAACCGATGGTAACGTACACCACTTCTGAACCCGCCACAGCTTGGTCGACCTCCCGGGCGTTGGTTAAGTCCGCCGCAAGCAATTCGTCCGAATCATTCACGCGCTCCGGCTTGCGTCCCACCAAACGAATTCGGGTGGTGTACCCGGGAAGTGCTTTGGCTAATTCTACCCCGATGGAGCCACCCGCACCCAAAATAGTTTGGAGGCCATTGTCCGAATTCATCACTTTAAGAGGCATAACGAGTTCATAAAAGAGTGAAAAGGAAATAATAGTACATATAAAACAAGGCACCATCAAAAATGATGACACGAATCTTGGGATGATCCATTTGATCAACTGGCGTTTTAGCAGAAGATTTTAATTAGAATTTAGTCTTGGGTAGCTGAATTTATTTTCCTGTATTTTAGCTACAATACATCTAAAAAAGCAATCAAGTTACAACGGAACAAAGCTGCCATACACGACTATTTTAATTGTTAAAATTCTGTTTTTCATCCGAAAATCAATGATAGTGAGAAGTAATGTAAAAGATCGACATGGGACAAACATCGCGTAAAAATAGTACTATTCTGATGATGGTAGTGTAATGGTCTAATAGGAAAAGGCTGCATTTTACTTGATAAGACAATTATTAATGTCAAATCATTATGAACTAATGTACTTTTGTAAGTCGTTTACAAAGACAGTCTTTCCACCATTTTTATAAATCCAAACCTATGAAAAGAATCATACAATCCCTTATCCTTCTTGCGTGGCTGTTTGTAGGATATGGAGCAAGCGCACAAAGTATAACTGTGTCGGGAAAGGTAACCGATAATTCAGGATCTTCTCTCCCCGGCGCCAACGTACTTCTAAAGAATAGTACCCAGGGTGTCCCGACGGATGTCGATGGCAATTACACGATCACGGTCCCTTCGCCCAAGTCAGTGCTGGTGTTTACCATGATCGGCATGGCCAATCAGGAAATTACGGTGGGTACGCAGTCGACTATCGACGTGACGCTGGCCGATGATTCCAAAGTCCTGAACGAAGTGGTCGTAATCGGCTATGGTACCGCCAGTAAGCGTGACCTGACGGGTTCGATCGTAACGGTCAAAGGCAGCGAGATCGCCGACAAGCCGGTCGTCAACCCGGTATCTGCCTTGCAGGGCCGCGTCGCGGGGCTTTCGGTCGTTAACTCGGGTCGTCCGGGGGAGGCACCCGATGTGCGGATTCGGGGCACCAACTCCATCAACGGGGCCAGCCCGGTGTACATCGTTGATGGTATCTTGAATGACAACATCAACTTTCTCAACCCGTCGGATATCGAGTCGATCGAAGTATTGAAGGATCCCTCTTCGTTGGCGATTTTTGGGGTACGCGGGGCCAACGGTGCTATAGCGGTCACTACCAAGAAAGCCAAAGCCGGCCAGCTGAACGTCAATTTCAGTAGCACGGTAGGCGTGAAGCAGGTACAGAAGCGGATAAGCCTGGCTAATGCCGACCAGTTTAAAGAGCTTTACAACGAGCAACTCGCTAATCAGGGGGCGGCACCTTACGATTACGGCCCCTGGACCGCCAACACCGATTGGCAGGATCAAATTTTTCAGCCAGGCGTGCTAAATTATGACAACCTAAGCGTCTCCGGTGCTTCGGAAAAGAACAAATTCTATATGGGTTTAGGCTATGTAACGGAGCAGGGCATTATTAAACATGAGAAATACAATAAGATCACTTTCAATATCAATGATGAGCTGAACGTGACCCAAAATCTCAAATTTGGTATGACGCTTAACGCCTACAAAGCCAATTTGCCCGATAACAAAGGGGTGGGGTCGGCTATTCGGGCTGCCCCCATCGCGCCCGTCTATGGTCCCGACGGCACGCTGCTGCATACGCTGCCCGATTTCCAGCGGGCGCAGGTGTATAATCCGCTCGTGGATGTCGACTTGCAACAGAACACCAATCTGAGACAGGAGTACCGGGCGGTGGGTAGTGTGTACGGGCAGTTTTATTTCCTGAAAAATTTCAATTTTAAGGCCACGGTTTACGCCGATTATGGGTTCAATACCGGTCGCTCATACCAGCCGCTGGTGACAGTGTATAATCCCCAGGTGATCGGTGACGACAAGCGAGACAACCTGGTGCGGCAGACTTCCGTCAATCAAAATCAGAACGTGTTTCCTAAGTTGCAGCAGGACTACCTGCTGACCTATGCCAACAAATTCGGCAAGCACGATTTGACGGTGCTGGGCGGTGTAACCACTTACTACCGCAGCTCTCAGAGCGTAAATTCCAGTGTGCAGCAGGGTTCGAGCTTTCCTATTCCTAACGATCCGCAGTATTGGTACGTTGATAACGTTGGCGATCCGTCGACCAAGCGCGGTGCGGGTTCGGCCTGGGAGTCGGCGACGCTGTCGTATTTGGGCAGGGTGCTGTATAATTACAATGGCAAGTACCTGCTGAACGCTTCATTCCGACGAGATGGTAGCTCGGCCTTCACGGGCAATGGCCGCTGGCAGAATTTTGGTGCCGTTGGTGCGGGCTGGGTAGCTAGCGAAGAGGATTTCTTCAAAGGGCAAAGCATCATCGACTACTTGAAACTCAAAGGTTCGTGGGGCATTTTGGGTAGCCAGAACATCGACGATCGCTACCGTTACCCCGCCTATCCGACGCTGACGGCGGCCAACTCCGGCGTATTCGGCGACAATGTGGTGGCGGCACTCCAAAACGAGTACCTGTACGATCCTAACTTGCACTGGGAGAAAATCCAGGCTTTCGAAGCTGGTTTTGAACTTTATACTTTAAAGAATCGCCTGTTTATCGAAGCCAACTACTATGACAAGCTGACCCGCGATATCCTGGTACTCGTGCCCGGTGCTGCCGGTACGGTACCCGGTCTGACCAACGGTGGCGAAATTTCCAACAACGGCATCGAGCTGACAGCCAACTGGAACCAGGACGTGACCAACAATTTTTCGTACAGCATTAGTGGCAACTTCACGACGCTGAACAACAAGGTGCGTAAACTTGCTACGTCGGGCTTCGACATCATCGACGGTGCTTCGCGGACCACGGAGGGCTACCCAATCGGTTATTTCTGGGGATATAAAGTGGCGGGCATCTACCAGAACGATTTAGACCTGGTAAAATCAACTCCTACCACGCTGGGTGAAGTATTTCCCGGTGACCTTAAATACGCCGATACCAATGGCGACGGTACCGTCAACGAAGCGGACCGCACGATGATCGGCAATCCGACCCCCGACTTCACCTACGGCCTCACGGTTTCGGCCAATTACAAAGGCCTCGACTTGAGCATCAACGGACAAGGCGTGTATGGTAACGAAATTTTCCGCGACTGGAACCGCAATACCTTTGCACAGTTTAACTTCCAGACCGCCAGGCTCGACCGCTGGAACGGTGAAGGTACTTCCAACTGGGAGCCTATTCTGAACACCGGGCGCTCCAACAACTACCGCATTTCATCCTACTGGATCGAGGACGGCAGCTACTTCCGTCTTCGGAACGTGCAGTTAGGCTATAATTTCAAGAAGGAACTGCTCAACCGCATCAAGCTGAAATCACTGCGCGTATTTGTGAACGCCCAAAACCTGGCGACCTTTACCCGCGCTACGGGCTATACGCCCGAGATTGGCGGCAGCGCCATCAGCTTTGGTGTCGACAACGGAACCTACCCATTGCCCGCGATTTATACGTTTGGTGTGAATCTTAATTTCTAAGTACCTAAGTATACAAGTACCTAAGTACTTGAGTAAGCTCATTTAGATAACTCCTAAATAATCAGGTACTTAGGGATTATAAAAAATTCATAAATATAAACCTCATGAACATAATAAAGCATACTAAATCGCTAGCCGCAGTGGCCCTTCTGGGAACCATCACGCTGGTAGGTTGCAAAGATTTCCTCGACCGTGAGCCGCAGGGCCGCTACACCGAAAAGGACATTCCGGCGGGTTCGTTCGATAGTCAGGTGTTTGGCGTCTACGCCAAGATGCGCAGTTTCGGCGTATCGGCAATGCCTTACCTGGCCATGCACAACTACCGTTCCGACGATGCCGTGAAGGGTAGCTCGACGACTGACGGTGTGCAGCAGGAAAATATCTACGATAAGTTCCAGTACGTCAAAGACGAATGGCTCGTCAATGGCTATTGGTCTGACCACTACGCGCTGGTCAACGCGGCGAACAGTGTCATTGCCGACATCGACTCAGTGGGTGCGTCCGATGCGGCTACGCAGATCAATAAAGCAGAAGCCAAATTCATGCGGGCCTACGCTTACTACAACCTGGTGCGGACCTATGGCGAAGTACCCAAAATCGACTTCAAGATCACGAATGCGGCGCAGGCCAATATTCCCAAATCGCCCACGGCCGCTATTTTCGCACTGATCGACGCCGATTTGGCCGAAGCCACCGCCAGCCTGCCCACTACCTGGGATTCGCAGTATCGCGGTCGCCTGACGCGCGGTGCGGCGCTTGCTTTGCAAACCAGCACTTATATGTGGCGCAGCAACTGGGCCAACGCCCTCGCCAGCGCTAAGCAGATTATCAGCTCGGGCAAGTACAGCCTGGTAACTGATTACGGGAGTATCTTCCGCAACGAAGGGGAGAACAATTCGGAATCCATTTTTGAGATTCAAGCCTTCTACGATATTTCGCAAACTGGCTTAGGCATTCAATACGCGCAGGTACAGGGCGTACGCGGTTCGGGTCAGTTTGACTTGGGCTGGGGTTGGAATACGCCTACGCAGTCACTAGCCGACGCTTTCGAGGCGGGCGATCCCCGTAAGGATGCTACCCTACTGTACTCGGGACAAATGAACGCGCCATTCGGCGAAGTAATTCCGCCCGCCACATCTAGCGTACCCTGGTCTTACTGGAATAAAAAAGTATACACCAATCCCGCCGATCGTGCTGCCAAGGGGAGCCGCTTTGGTGAATGGATGAATTTGCGCGTATTCCGCTACGGCAACGTTCTACTGTGGGCCGCCGAAGCCGCCAACGAACTTGGCGGTGAGCAAAATACCAAGGATGCGCTGGGCTGGCTGGAGCAAGTGCGCGCCCGTGCCCGGGGTGGAAACGCTGCCGTGCTTCCCGCCATCACGACTACCGACAACACCATGTTGCGCGATATTATTCACCACGAGCGCCGCGTGGAGCTGGGCATGGAAAACGAGCGTTTTTATGATCTCGTCCGTTGGGGTATGGCTACGGAGGTACTTGGCCCCCTGGGCTATCAGCCCCGCAACCGCTATATGCCTATTCCACAAGGTGAAATCGATAAGTCGAAAGGCGTTTTGGTTCAAAATTCTGAATATTAATATTTAAAGGTAGACGGGAGAGGGGGAGAAGGTTTTTTCTGCCTAATCTTTCTCAGTCTCTCTTTCTATTCTCTCTTGGAAATAAACTTTAAAAAAATGAAAACTAAAAAAATCATATATCCCTTCCTCGCGCTGCTGCTTGGTGCGGCGACTTTTTCCTGCCAAAACATGGTCAGGCCCGATTTTGATTTTGTGTCCGGCAACGACCCGGCGCTTAACGGGCCGCTGCAGCGCCTGTTTGCGTTCGAGGGCTCGCCCGTGGATAGCGTGCTGGGCGGGCGCGGTATCGCTACCGGAATTTCCTACGTCGATGGCGTGAAAGGCAAAGCTTACCAAGGCTCAGAAACGGGCCAAATCGAATACGCTACGGCGGGAAAACTGGCTACGATGGAGAGCTTTACTTTTGCTTTTTGGATGAAAATAGACGACAAAAGCGGCGGCGGAGCCCAATCCGTGTTTATGCTGCCTAATACCGGTGATTTTTGGGGTAATACCTTTATGCTGATTGACGAGGGAGCTAAGAACGATTCGATGCTAGTGAAGTTTAATTTCGCCGGGAACTGGGTTGTATTCGATGGTAATGGAAAAAATGCCAACGGATTAAATCGCTGGCCCGATGCCTATGGCAAATGGATGCACGTGGCGTATACCTACGACGCATCTACTTCTAAATTTGCTGCCTTTTTGGATGGCAACAAACTACCGCTGGATGCTTCGGTAACCGACCGGACCAAAGACGGGAAACCGTTGGGAGCGCTCAAATTTGATAATCCATCAAAATTTGTCATCGGAGGTTTCCAGCAGCAGATTGGAATTGGGAATGCTCCGGACAAATGGATGCTGCACTACCGGGGAGCACTCGACCAATTTCGGGTGTATACCAAGGCGCTCTCGGAGAGCGAAGTCAAAGAGCTCTATACCGGCAAAAAGTAAATTAATTGACGGGGAAGAATTATTTCTTCCCCGTTTTTATTAAAAAACAATGGGCATGAAGTCAAGATCGTTTTGCCTTTCCTGTAAATCATTCTTTGGGCTCCTGGGGCTCATTGTCTTTTTAATGGCTTCGTGTAAAGACAAAACTGCCCCGCCAACCAAACCTTCGGTCTTCATTCTGAACTCTGTTAAAATCGACGGCAAGAGCGATGGCTTTAACTACACTAATCTTCACACCACTCCGTCGATTCAGCTCTCTTTTTCGGCCCAGATCGACCCGGCTTCGGTACCCAAGGGTATTCAGTTGAGTGACGCAACGGGCGCTGAGGTGCCATTAAAAATTACCTACCAAAACGACAACAGCGACCTCACGTTGCTACCCGCCGAACCCCTGGGCTCGCTGGGCGACTTCATACTACAACTTTCAACGGATCTAAAATCCAAGTCAGGCGGCAATTTACAAATTCCGATTGCAGTGAAGCTGCGGACGGGGCTGGACTCAACCAATAAATTTCCCGTCATTCCCGATGACTCGCTATTGACGCTCGTGCAGCGGCAGACTTTCCGGTACTTTTGGGAGTTTGCCCACCCGGTGAGCGGACTGGCGCGGGAGCGCAATACTTCCGGCGATGTCGTCACGACGGGCGGTAGCGGCTTTGGCATCATGGCGATTCCGGTAGCCGTCAGTCGTAGTTTTATTTCAAGAAATCAGGGCCGGGAAAGGATGCAGAGAATCGTCACCTTTCTGGGTACCAAGGCCGACCGCTTTCACGGGGCCTTTCCGCACTGGCTCAACGGCGCGACGGGCAAGGTAGTGCCGTTTAGTGCCAAGGACAACGGGGCTGATTTGGTCGAAACGTCATTCCTGATGCAGGGGCTATTGACCGCCCGGCAGTATTTCAACGGCAGCGATGGCGATGAAACTAAGCTGCGGGCTGACATCGACGCGCTGTACCGCGCAGTGGAGTGGGACTGGTTCCGGCAGGGCGGGCAAAACGTGCTGTACTGGCACTGGAGCCCCGACCAGGGGTTTGTGATCAACCAGCCGATTCAGGGCTGGAACGAGTCGCTGATTACCTACGTGCTGGCGGCGGCTTCGCCCACCCACGCCATTCCCAAAATCGTCTACGATCAGGGATGGACCCGCAACGGCGATTTCCGCAATGGCAAGAGCTACTACGGAATTACACTGCCGCTGGGGCCCGAACTGGGCGGACCGTTATTCCTGGCGCATTACTCATTCTTGGGTCTGAATCCCAAATTGATGAAGGACGGTTTCACGGATTACTTTACCCAAAACCGTAACCACGCGCTCCTCAACTATAATTACTGCAAAGCCAATCCGAAGAACTACGCGGGATACAGCGATCGCAATTGGGGGCTAACGGCTAGCGATATTCCCAACGGCTACTCGGCCAGCTCACCCACCAATGACCTGGGCGTGATTGCGCCCACGGCAGCGTTGGCGTCCATGCCCTACACGCCCGAGGAATCCATGCGGGCGTTGAAGTTTTTTTATTACGTGCTGGGCGATAAGTTATGGGGCGAATACGGTTTTCACGACGCCTTTTCGTTGGAAAAATCGTGGTTTGCGTCGTCCTATTTGGCGATCGACCAGGGCCCGATTATTGTTATGATCGAAAACCACCGTAGCGGCCTGCCCTGGAATTTATTCATGAGCGCGCCGGAAACGAAGGCGGGACTTAGCGAGTTAGGTTTTCAGTAGTCGGGTTTTTTCTTTACTCTTTCAAATTCATCTCGCCTCTGATTTTCTTCTTATCCAGCTTGCCGACGCTGGTTTTAGGAATAGCGTCGACAAAAACGATGTTGTCCGGGACGTACCATTTCTTGATCGTTCCGGCTTCTACCTCATCGTTCAATTTTTGCAGGATGCTTTCTTTGGTCAGGCTTTGGGCAAAATCGGGCTGTACCACCACGACGGCGTAAGGGCGCTCGCCCCAGCGCTCATCCGGTAATCCGACCACCGCCACTTCGGCAACGCCTTCGATTTGGGAGAAAATATTCTCGATGTCGAGCGAGGATACCCACTCGCCGCCCGTTTTGATGACGTCCTTCAGGCGGTCCGTAATCGTGACGTAATAGTCGGCGCCGATGGAACCGACATCGCCGGTGTGCAGCCAGCCGCCTTTCCAAAGTTTTTCCGAATGCTCGGGATCTTTGAAGTACCCCTGCGTCATCCAGGAGCCGCGCGTCACGATTTCGCCGACGGTTTTGCCATCGTGGGGCAAAAACTGGCCTGCTTCGTCTTGGATACGCACCTCTACGAAAGGTGCCACGCGACCCGCCTTAGTGCGTAAATCGAGCTGTTTCTCCTGACCCCACGCCAGCTCCTCGTGGTTCATGTGCACGACGGATAGCAGGGGCGCGGTTTCGGACATCCCGTAGCCTTGCGACACGTTGATGCCCAGGTCGAGGGCGGCTTTGGCGAGTCCCCGCGTGAGCGCTGAGCCGCCGATGATTACCTTCCAGTTCGATAAATCCACTTGCTTCGCCACCGGGCTGTTCACCAACATCGTCAGGATCGTTGGGACGCAATGCGAGAACGTGACCTTTTCCTTGATCAATAACTTCAAAAGCATCTCCGGTTCGTAACGGCCGGGATACACTTGCTTGTTGTTGAGCATAGTAGCTAACAGCGGGAAACCCCAGGCGTGGACGTGAAAAAGCGGCGTGATGGGCATGTACACATCGCGGTGTGAAAAGGGCAGCGCTTCGTAACCACAAAAGGAAGCAAGCAAGCCCATCGTGTGCAAAAACAGCTGTCGGTGTGAAAAGTACACGCCCTTAGGATCGCCCGTTGTGCCGGTGGTATAAAAAAGCGTCGCCCAGGTGTTTTCGTCGAAATCCGTGAAATCAAAGGTGTCGCTGGCATCGGCGAGCAGCGATTCGTATTCGCCGACGGTTTCAAATGAAGTCAAAATCGGCCCAGAGGGTGCATCGCCATAGACGCGATCGCTCAGAATCAGGAATTTCCTGGTAGTGGTAATCTGGTCTTTGATGACGTCGATGATGGGAATAAAATCTTCGTGCACCAGTATAATGTCGTCTTCGGCGTGGTTGATCGTGTAGAGCATTTGCTCCGGCGACAGCCGTACATTGACCGTATGCAGGATAGCCCCCAGCACCGGTACCGCAAAGAAACATTCAAGATAGCGGTGGCTGTCCCAATCCATGACCGCCACGGTACTGCCCGGCCCGATGCCTAAATTCGTGAGCGCATTGGCGAGGCGGCGAACCCGGCGGTTAAATTCAAAATAATCTATTCTAAACAAATCACGGTAGATAATCTCGCGGGCCGGGTTGTAGCGAAGACTTTGTTGCAGAAGCGTTTTTATGAGTAGAGGGGCTTCGTGGGCGGAGGGAGTGCGTGGAATAAGCATTTTTAATGATGAATGATGACGGGGTCGCCCGTGCGATGATGAATGATAGAGAAGGGTTATTTGTAGTTTTGCTTTTGCTAAAAATAGAAATAGTATTCCATAATAGTTTTTATTTGTTATTGAAATCCTGCTAAAATGAAATCTGATCCGCTTTATCCTACTCGTGAAATTGTTGAAGCCGCGCACGAACGCATTCAGCCTTATGTGCATCGGACGCCGATCTTGGCTTGCGAGACGCTGAATGAGATGTCGGGTGTCGATCTTTATTTTAAGTGCGAGAATTTTCAAAAAATAGGCGCTTTCAAGGCGCGGGGCGGGGTAAATGCAGTGTTGAGTCTTTCGACCGGGGAGCAGGTGTGGGGTATTGCGACGCATTCCTCGGGCAACCACGCGCAGGCCATCGCTTACGCGGCTTCGGTGGTGGGAGCCAAGGCCTACATCGTTATGCCAGATAACTCACCCCAGGTGAAGGTCGACGCGGTGCGGGGCTACGGCGCGGAGGTGACTTTTTGCACCAATACCCCCGAGGAACGCGAACGCGCTTTGCAGGAAGTCGTAGCCAGGACCGGGGCGGTGTTCGTGCATCCGTTCAACGACTACGCCGTCATCGCCGGACAAGCCACCGCCGCCAAAGAACTCATCGAGGATGCCGGGATTAAATTTAATGTCATCATGGCCCCGGTCGGTGGGGGCGGATTATTAAGCGGATCAGCGTTATCGGCGCACTATTTTTCGTCCGGCACGCGCGTGATCGCCGGAGAACCCGAAGGCGCGGCTGATGCGGTGTTGTCGTTCAAGAGTGGCAAAATCGAGAAAGCACCCTACGTCAAGACCATCGCCGATGGCCTGCTTACCTACCTGGGGGACAAAACTTTGCCCATTATTCTGGAACACGTAGCCGATATTCTGACGGTATCGGACGAGGAAATCATCGCCGCCATGCGGTTGATTTGGGAGCGCATGAAAATCATCATCGAGCCCTCCTGCGCGGTTCCTTTCGCGGCCTTGCTCAAACACAAAGACCGCTTCGCCGGGCAAAAAGTGGGCATTATTTTAACGGGCGGCAACGTCGATTTAGGAAAACTGCCCTTTTAACTAAAGATTGGAATCCATTGGATCAAATCTTTTCCTCCGCAACCTGACGCGAACCGTCTCGGGCAGATTGCTAAAAAACGTCACGCCCGCCGCCGACTCGATGGCCGCTGGGGTCGTAATAAAGTTGCTCCAGCTTTTATTGTCGACGATGCTCGATACATTGGGGAAATCAGCGGCAATGACGGGCGTTTCGGCGGAGATGTCGGCAACCGTTCCGTTGTTGGCGACTGCCACGATGACCTTGTAGCATTGGGCGGGTACGACCACGCCCGAAGCCAGGCGATCTGTATGCCCCTTGCTGCCTTCGCCGCCCGTTCCGTAGGCTCCGGCCACGATGTAAAGCCGGTAACCACGCTCAGCCAGGCTCCGACAGTAGGCTTCGAGCCGCGCCCAGCTTTCACGGTTGAGCTCGGGCGCTTGCGGCACGATATTGGTCATCAGGAACGTGGCCGAATTGTCAGCCTCATCGTCGGTGCGGTCCGCCGAAGGGCAAAGGTGCCCCCGGTCGAAGCCCGAATTGGTGTAGTCGCTAGGGGTGACCTCAGTCCAGTTGGCGGGCAGTTCGGGGTCGGGTCGGAAATTATCCGATCGGTCGGTGTCGCCCAGCCAATCATTCGAAAGCTCCCAACTCACCCAATTGGCGTGGCCCTTCGCTTTATCGTAGCTCAGCGCGTATTGCGGCTTGACAATTAAAAAATTATCGGCGTCGTCGGGGTCTTGCAGCGCGTCGGTAGGGTTTCCCAGCGACAGGTGGACGCTACTCGGGAGGGGTTTGGGTTTGACGATCTGATTGCGGGAGCAATTCATCGCCAACACAACTACGATGACTAAAAGTAGGAGTGCGGAAAACAGATTTTTCATTCAGGTTCTAACGGCAGTGGTGGTAATTCCTTCGATTTTATCTTGTGATCTTCCCAAAATAAATAATTTCACTTCGATCTCACCAACTTCAAAATATTGAATGCTGGTCAGGTTTTCTTCGAGAAGCATCTTGAGTTTTTGAAAAGACTCGGTACGCTGTTGCTCAAAATCATCGTACCAATCCCGCTCTTGCGTTACAAAAGACCAGAAACTTTCCGGGTCCTTTTCATGGATTGGTACGTTGGGGCCGAGACTCAACAGTGGGGCCATGTTTTCCGGCCTGAGCGGCGCAGCACCATCGGGGCACTCCGCACAAAAGTACTCGACGGGTTCGTCTGACTCGCTCGGAAACAGTAAGTCAGAGAGTAGGGGTTGGATTTCCTCTTGCACAAATGGTTGAAAATCAATAATCTAAAATAACCTGATCTATTAAACCTAGACATAGAAAAAACTCCTCGAAACTATTGATTTCGAGGAGTTTGTCCTTTGGTGGAGACGGAGGGATTCGAACCCTCGTCCAGAACAGGGAAACCCTGCGCCTTCTACATGTTTAGATTTGATTCGGTTTTCGAGCCGGACAAGGTTCAAATCAGACCTTCATCGCGACCTTAAATACTGGTGTCTCGTTGGTTTTCCGTATTACTATTCCAACCAGCGCTGCGTTTCGACACCCCTTGATCCACCCGGCAGCACGTG
>JBBSSJ010000092.1:0-15776 GCA_038242095.1 Cytophagales bacterium | reverse complement strand
GGTTGTTTTTGCCAAAAGGGAAGAAAGAAAAGCGATTCCGTTCTCATTTCCCATAAAATAGGCCGCAAAAGTACGGACTTTTTCGCTGAATAGCAGTTTTTTACAATTAATTAATCGTGAAAGCGGCAAAAACGTTCATTGGTATGGGAGAAGTGCAAAATATGGAGGAGAAAAGGAGAAGGGATGAAGGGAAGGTCTGACAAGTCAGAGCTAATCTGGGCTGATCCACGTATACTGGATATTTGATTAATGACTTGCTATTAGGAGTTTTGAAGGTTTAGTGAAGGTGTAATGATGTGGTGCTTCCTTTTCATTGCCAATACATAAAAAGACAAGGGTTTAGTTTTAATTGCCAACTGTAAACCGGCGGTGGCGAGAGGATGAGGCGGACCTGACTCGGGCTTCGCGTTGAAAATGCAAGGAGATTCAACCTAAGTTTGTAATTGGGGCCAGCATTCTTTTTTCCTAAACTCCCTTCTCTAGTATCATTCAAGGCTTAAAAACTGTTCATAAAGAATCTTTGAATAATATTCCCCGTAAAGACGAATGATCGTTTTACTAAGAATTACTGGTAGTAAAAATAAAATTAAGCAAATAATACCAACGATCATTTGATCTATAAGGTTGTTTTGATAGCCATACCATGTAATAATAGCAGAAAAAATTACAGCAATGAAACTTCCACCAACTAAGTTTCTCCAAAAGCCGTATTCGATATTATGCTGTAAGAGCATAGTATTTCCCCTCAGTACATTCCTTATTTGCGAAACAGCCAAAGCTATTAATTTTCGCGCATCATTTTGATCAGTTTCTTCTTCGACCTCATTCGAAAGTGTAATTTGAAATTTAGTGGCTATTCTATCGCGGATCTTATTCTTTATAATAGCGGGATAATATGTATTACTTATCAGCAAATGATTGGTAGTTGGCATAAACAGTTCATTCTTAAAATACCAACGTTGAAAAACTTCCTTCGCGATAAGTCGATTTATCTGTACAAGTAAAAAAATTACAGCAGTAGACAATCCTAGATGAGTGAGTAACGGTAATACATCATATATACTTTTCAATGCTGCGGCGTATTCAACAGCTATAATTTTGTTAATGAAAACAAGTAGTGGAATAGCAGTAATCAAGGCTGGAAACAAACGGGCTCGATAGAAGTATACATTTTTAAACATTGCCGTAATAATTTATAAATCGTCAATAGTGATTAGCTCTGTGTAATAATAGAGTTTACCTGCTGGGTGCATAGTACACGATGGAACGCCGGAGTTTGAAAAGATAATCATCGCCGGACAAGAGGTGAGGTAGTTCCTTTCAATTGCAATCTCAGAAAGGCTCTTAATGTCCGTTCCACTTGGATTATTGTTTATAGTAGGATGTGAATGCCATTCACCGACATATATGATCTCTCGGGCTGACGTTTCGTACAAACCGTCTAGGTAAGCTTGGCAGAAATCAACATCTTTTTCAAACTTTGTGGCAGCCCTAACTGCTTTGGGACCTGGCCCGGAAATATGCGTCACAGTGATATTACCTTTATCATCTACTTTCCCAGCCATTACTCCCCCTGTCTCAATGGAGGAATTCTCTTTTATCAGCTCCTGCATGAAAGAAACGCATTCGGGCTTTATCGAAACGTTAGCCTTATTGTCATGGTGGCAGTAAACACAGTCCTTATGTGGTGGTATATGTTGCTCGTGTAATTGATTAGGGATTATTAATGAGGTGTCTGTGATTTTATCTACTGTCCATATCCAGTGATTACTTTCTGATTTTCCCTCTTGTATATGCTCGATTATCAAGCGAGTAATCATCGCTGCAATAAATTTCAAGTCTGCAGCGCTGGCAGGTCGGATGGGATTATTGCATTCGTTTTTCAGGGTAGGATAATCGGGGTCTTCAGGGATCTCTATAAAACTCTTTCCCTCATTCCTATACAAATGTAGACACTGGAAGCAAGCATCTGTGCCCGGAATTACCCGGAAAATACGCGCCGTCTTACCGCCGCGTAAAGCGCGGACATAAAAGGCCGTTTTACCAGCAATGACCAGTTGCTGATTGATAAATCCTTCTACGTGATCATCCGCTACCGAACATATAGAAATTGACTCGTCAGATAAATTTGATACCCCGTCTAAATCATAAAGATCAGCGAGCGATGGATATACGTTTACAAATGGGTTATGATTACGAAGTATAATAGACACAGCGTCTACTTTCGGAAAACCGACATATTCCATGCCTACCAGATGTCTGACAGCATTGTGAGCCTTCATGGTCTGATTATCGACCAGGACAATATTGCCTATTCCCGCTTTGGTCGCACAATCGGCTATCTCACCTCCGATGGCGCCGACACCAAATATGTTTACGATCGCATCTTTAAGAATCGTGTAATCAGCTCTACCGCTATTACGCTGATGAAACGATTCAATAGATAATTTTTCCGATTCAACCGCTTCTACTTTTTCATAGCAATCTAAGATAAACTGCATCTTTTTGGCAGGGTCTTCTTCTCCAATTCCAGCAAATGGGACTGATGGATTCTTTTTGTAAATTTTAAACAGTTGAAAATCAAGTTGTCCTTTTCTATTTGTAAACCGTAATGCCAGATCAAGGAATTCGGGTAATGTTTTAAAGCTATCACCACAACGATTAGTTAATCTAATGAGACCTGCTTCGTTGTCGTTGTTCCCGATGATAGCCACGAGGTCGGATAGTTTTTCAAAAGGACTTGGTTCGTTGTCAATGTGGAACCAATGCGCTTTTAATAGCTTCTGTTCTTCAAGCAATTTTGTGATGACCTCGGTTTCTGTATAGACATCAAAAGAAGTGCTGATCTTTTCATGCAGCGAAAAGCGACTGAGGTCAACATCCGATTGTTGGATGAGTAAGCTACTACCAATACCATCTATAAAACAGCCAAGGTATATACGACAGTCTTCTTTCGGAGAAGAAATTCTTGGAATGATATTAAAAAGCGCTGCATAGCAATCTCCCTCCCGGATAGATGCATTAAGAAACTGTTCAGGATAGAAGAGCTTAGTATCACCATTTGTAAAATTGAAGTGCGCCGTAAAATCAACTTCCTGACTATCAGGCGGATAGTTTCCCGTAACGTGTCCGGCACACCAGTCTCTAACACGCTGAAGAATGGCGGTAATGCCATAAAAACGACCGGGACCATCAAGATCATCTCTTTCTAAAATGCACAACTCACCTGTACTATTCTGGTGACGTAAATTGTAATGAAACTTGGTTAGCGGTCTGATCTTCTTGATTGCATCGTACAGATTAAGGGATGCTAACTCCTTTGCCTGGGCTTCAGATAGGTTGTTTTCTAATGGGAAAATCATTGGAAGCCGATAAGGGGTAGCATTTGTATAAACGACCACTATCGGAAATCGATGCGTGCCATTGAAGCGCACGATAATGTTACCATGTGAGAGAAACAGGTTGTCCCGATACTGCAACATCTCACTGTAATTGCTATCGTTTGATAGCGCGGAACTTTCGCTGCGAAGAAATTCTGGGTGATTTTTGAACCATTGTAGCATTATCCCATAGGTTTATTATCCAGCCTGGAGGTTTGGGAGCCTACATAGATATTTTGGTAAGATTTGTATTTATTATTTCCACCATCATCATTAGAGTTGCCGTATTTTTCCACGAGTTCCCTGTCCGTCCTTACTTCAATATTTCCTTCAGAATCAATATCTACAATCACGGATTCAAGGTTCTTGCCCAAATGTAAAATACTATCTTCATCAAGATGCTTTTTATATAGGCTCATCGCATCATCATGAGGGTGTCCATGTGGGCTAGCTTCTTGTTTTGGTGCGCTGACTATCAAATAACTAGGCTTAATTTCGTTCATATGCTTCTCGTATATATCCTCGTCCTCTTTGTTGTTCTTGAAGAAGGTTCTCGACCCGTGGTGACTGGCACTAAGTACGTAAGACGGCAGATTCGCCTTGTGATACTCGGTTATATGTTCCTTCCACGCCTTTTTGTCTGAATCTCCGGTCATCAGTATACTCTTCGCATCTTTGCCATAAGTGAATTTGATCACACCGCATTGCTCATGAATTCTCTTGTCACGTTCGTCAGCGGTTCCTTCCTCGATATCATCACACAAATACTCGGCTGGGGAAAGTACTTGGTAATCTATCAACCCCAGTCTTTTTACAATTTCCTTGTCGTCAGATTTCCTAACTTTGTTTAGGTCGTTGGTACCTAACAAGAAATACTCGTTGCTTTTACCTAATTCCTTAATGACATATACAAAATCTTCATACTTCTTCTTGTGTTTTCCACCTGCCTTATGATTAGAATGCCAGACCTCTTTAAAACCAATCTCCTCGTACACTTCCTTGATACCACCTATATGGTCATTATGAGGGTGGGTGTTGATGAACGTGCTAAGTTCACCACTCGTTACGAAAAGGTCCTTGAATAAGGTTATTAGGTCAATTTCGTTTTTCTCATTATCTCGATCGGAATCTATTAGCACATACATATAGTCCTCTGTGGTTGCGCCAGTTGGGATCACCATAAGTGTAGATTCACCTTGTCCAGTGTAAAGAAATACGGTTCTGAATATACCGGGTTTGGTGGGTTTGATTATTTTTTCTGCTACCGTCATATGAATCAACTGTTATTATTACTTTTCAAAAAATTCTAGGCAATTATTGATCCAGTCAAGTACCCGAAAGAGCGAAAGTGTCAAATATGGCACAGATGACGGCCACAGGCTATGATTAAATGCCAAAGCTTATAAAGACGAGTCCTTTTGATCTGCTACTGTGTGAATAACATGACAAAAGTGCAGCCCCCGCTGTGAAGGGTTATTTAATAGAATACTCCGTTAATCCCTATTTGTATTTCGGGTGCGCTTACTCGCGTTCGCTATACGGTCCAATAAATAGTCCCTGAGTAGAGCCAACCAACATTCCCCGTTACTTCTCCTTTTCTCCCAAATACACAGAAACCTCCAAGATCTGGCTGGCGTTTGGGCGAAGACGGCTAACTATTAGCGAGAGAATAACCTGAGTGCCACTATATATGTGCTTCAGACTATTTAATTGCTGTCAACGTGAAATGGAAGAAACAATGTCATGGAAGCTAATACAGCTGTCTAAAAACGTAAAGCAATAACATTACGCAAATCTACAATAAAAATCTACTTTGGCTTCCAGCATGTATAATTCCCACCTCCCCCAATTTAAAAAATCTCCCCCTGCCCCACCACGGGCAACTTCTCTGCCTCATATCCCAGCATCGCCTGTTTCCTCGCCGTGCCCCAACGGTAGCCGCCCAGACCACCAGATTTTTGCAACACGCGGTGGCAAGGAATAAGATAAGCCAGGCGATTGCTGCTGATGGCGGTTCCCACAGCGCGGGCGGCGGTGGGTTGGCCGATGGCGCGGGCCACATCATCGTAGCTGACGAGCCGTCCTGCCGGAATCCTGAGCAGCGCTTCCCAGACTTTAATTTGGAAATTAGTGCCGCGCAGTAGGGCGGGAAGTGGTTTAGCGGGAGATCCCTGGGTAAAAAATAATTGCTGAATGTATGGTAAAGTAGCCGGGACATCGGGTACCCAATCAGCCTGCGGCCATTCCGACTGCAATTGCGCCAGGAAATTCTCAGCAGTATCGGCTTCGTTCAAAAAGCGCAATTCAGTAATCCCTCGCTCGGTCACCGCAATGAAGCAGGGCCCGAATGGCGTGTCGTGCACGCCGTAGCGGACAGTCACGCCCGCGCCGAGCGCCCGGAACTCGGCGGGCGTCATGGCTTCGTAGGTCACGAATAAGTCGTGCAATCGGCTGGTACTCGATAGTCCGGCTTCGTGGGTAGTTTCGAGTAGGTTGGCCGAGGTTGCCAACTGGGATTTGGCGTATTCTTTGGTGAGGAAGCGCACGAAACGTTGCGGGCTTGTACCCGCCCAACGCGTAAAAAGCCGTTGGAAATGGTATTCCGACAGCCCTGCGTAATCGGCGATTTGCCGTAGTGAGGGCTGATTCTTGTAGTTTTCTTCGATGAAGCGGATGGCCCTTTCAATGCGCTGATAATCGTGCGATGCGCTGGTTTGCTCTTCCATGAGGGAGGGTTTAATTTTATCCAAAGATAGTACACTCGGAAAACGCCCGCAATCCGAATATTGCGGTTTTCACTAAATCAGCTGTTGGCTACGACGTGGGCGGCGAACCACGCCCGGCACTCGTCCAGGCTGGATTCACCGGAGGCTAATTTTAGAATGAAGGCAGTCAGGATTGGATTAGTGACGGCGGCGGAAAAGTCATGGTCGTTCAAATTGAGAAACTGCAAGGCTGCACCTAATCCTGTCCTTTTATTACCGTCGGTGAGAATGTGATTACCGATAATGTTGAAGCAATACAACGCGGCCTTGTCTGCGATCGTGGGATAAAGCGGCGCGCCGAACATTTCGGCCTGAACGGCTTCAACCAAATAATCCAGGTTTTCCTCGTGCAGGTAGTTGTGCGGTGGCATGTAGTTGCCGCCA
Organism: Cytophagales bacterium; assembly: GCA_038242095.1. Lineage (GTDB taxonomy): Bacteria > Bacteroidota > Bacteroidia > Cytophagales > Spirosomataceae > Persicitalea. The sequence goes on along the minus strand of JBBSSJ010000092.1, from coordinate 9,247 downwards.
TGTGCCTCCACCGTCGCTTTATTGATTTTTACGATCTCAGCTTTGGTCAAATAATGGATCATGCCAGCGCGCGGAAAGTTTCGTCGAAACGTTCGAAGTTCTTCTTTAACAGACGATCAAACTCCGCTTCTCTCTCCGGCGCATCCTCGGCCAGAATTTCTCTAAGCATAGCCTTGATCGTAGCGGGTTCTTCACGGATTAAGTGCCAGAGCGCTTCTTTCAATACTTCCTTGTCCAGTACAGTCGTCATGATTTTTACTTTTTAGAACGTCCTCACACTACTTCTTTCTTCAAATATACACAAAGCGCGGCTAAAGCTAACGATGGTGGCTGGGCGGATACTAATTTCGCAATCGCCCGTAGAATCGCGTTATTTGTCCTGCCAATTAAACGAAGGGCGCCGTTTTTCGTTTTCAATTCATGCCAAAACACTTTCCTTTCCAAATGAACAAGTACTTACTCGGCGGCCTGCTGCTGACCGCCACCTTGGGCCACGCGCAGGATATGGCCACGCCCTACGCCGAAAGCATCACGCCCGCTGATCTCAAAAAACACCTCGTCATCATTGCCTCCGATAGCCTGGAAGGCCGCGATACAGGTTCGCCCGGTCAGAAAAAAGCCGCCGATTACGTGGCGAAGCACTTCAAAATGTACGGCCTGACGCCCATTGCCACCGATAGTGCGGGCGCGAAAACCTACATGCAGCACTATGACTTGTACCTGAGAAGCTACGGCGACGTCCACGTGCGCGCCGATGGCCGCACTTTTGAGCTCAATAAGGATTTTTATCTCAACGGCCTGGTCGCGACCGAGGGCGAAGTGTCACTCCCGACTGTTTTTGCGGGCTACGGCGTGGAAGCCGCCCCTTACAACGACTATCAGAATCTGGACGTAAAGGACAAGGCTGTCGTTATTCTGGAAGGCGAGCCGCAGGACAAGAGCGGCAAATACCTCATCAATGGCAACGATCAGGCGTCGAGCTGGAGCGGCCCGCAATCGTGGCAGAAGAAAGCCGCCCTGGCTTTGGGCAAAGGCGCAAAATACGTGTTTATGGTTTCGGATAAGGATGGCAAGGAGTTTGACCAGTTGGTGAAGCAACGGGCGATCATGTCGAAGCGCATGAACGGCTTGAGTATGAAGCCGATCCAGGAATCGTTGACCAACGTGGCGGTATTTACCGTTTCTTCGGAAGTTGGGGCCGCGCTGCTCCGAACCAGGGAGCGTAGGATGAAAGAACTACGCGAGGAAATCATGAAAAAGGGCCAGCCCGTGGCGCAGGCCCCGGCGGGCACGGTGTTTCTGAAAGCCGAGCGTATCAATCAGACGATCGGCACCGAAAATGTGGCGGGCTTTCTGGAAGGTACCGACAAGAAAGACGAGGTGCTGGTCATTTCGGCGCACCTCGACCACATCGGTATTTCGCCCGACGGGCAGATTAACAACGGGGCCGATGATGATGGCTCCGGTACGGTGTCATTGCTGGAAATGGCCGAGGCCTTTGGTAAGGCCAAAGCAGAAGGACACGGACCGCGCCGCAGCATTCTTTTCCTGAACGTGACGGGGGAGGAGAAAGGCCTTTTTGGGTCGGAATACTATTCCGAGCACCCGCTGCTACCGCTGGAAAATACCATTGCCAACCTGAACATCGACATGATTGGCCGCGTGGACAAGGAGCACGCCAACGATTCGAAGTATGTGTACCTGATTGGTTCCGACAAACTATCATCCGAATTGCACGCCATCAGCGAAGCCGCCAACGCCAAGCACATCGGCTACAAACTGGATTATACTTTCAACGATCCAAAAGACCCCAACCGCTTCTACTACCGCTCCGACCACTACAATTTTGCCAGGAAGGGCATTCCGGTGATCTTTTACTTCACGGGTGTCCACGAGGATTACCACCGTCCCGGCGACGACGTCGAGAAGATTATGTTCGACAAGCAGGCGCCCATCGTTAAGCTGGTATTTTACACCGCCTGGGAACTCGCCAACCGCGACGCGCGGATTGTGGTGGATAGCAGTAAGGAGTGAGGAGAGTTTGAAGCATAAAGTTCATGAGTTTTGCACTCTCCCATCATTAATATTCTTTGCGACTACGTTTCGACCTATTGAATAATAGAAACTTACAAACCGCATGAGCGGCCCCGTCATAAATTTCCTTCCTCCTGTCTTTACAGATGTAATGCGGGCTCAGTTGGGCGCAGACAGTTTAGCACTGTTTGAAGCAGCGCTGACTAGCACGCCCCCCGTGAGCATTCGGCTCAATCCCGCCAAACCGGCTTACGATGCGATGGGATTGATTCCGGTGCCCTGGCATCCTGAGGGATATTATTTGCCCGAGCGGCCGGTTTTTACGCTCGATCCGCTGTTTCATGCGGGCGGCTATTACGTGCAGGAGGCTTCTTCCATGATTTTACGGGAAGTCCTCGGGCAATTGCTGCCATCGCCGCGTCCGTTGCGGATTCTGGATCTGTGCGCCGCGCCGGGCGGCAAGAGTACCCTGCTGGCCTCGTGGATGCCGGGGGGGAGTTTGTTGCTGGCCAACGAAGTGATTCGCGGTCGGGTAGGGGTATTGAAAGAAAACCTCGAGCGCTGGGGCCATCCGGGTACGTTCACGAGTAGTTACGATCCCGACAGCTTCACCAAACTCAACGGCTTTTTCGATTTGGTGCTGGTCGATGCGCCCTGTTCGGGCGAAGGGCTATTCCGCAAAGATCCCGAAGCCGTGCGCGAATGGTCGCCGGAGCACGTGCAGCTTTGCGCCGCCCGGCAGCGGCGCATTCTGTCGGCGGCAGCTCGACTGGTCACGCCCGGCGGCACACTGCTGTACAGTACGTGCACTTACAACGAAACCGAGAACGATCAAAACGCCGCCTGGTTGGCGGAAACCCAGGGCCTCATCCCGCTGACGCTGGACTTCGCCACCGACTGGGGCGTAGTGACCCGGCAACCCGGCTATCAGTGTTATCCACACCGCTTGCGGGGCGAAGGCTTTTACTTCGCTGCCTTTCGGCAAACGCGCGGTGAAGATTTTCGGGGAAAGCCATCACGGTACATGTCGCAATTGTCGTCGCCCCGTCCGCGCGAAGAAGCCGCGCTGGCCAACTGGCTCGCCGAGTCCGAGGACCCGCTTTTCCTGCAACGCCCCGATGGTACCGTGCTTTTTGCGCCCGCCGCGCTCCGCTCCGACCTAATGCTGCTCGACGCCGCCCTACCGCAGGGCGTTTGGCTCCGTGAGATGGGGGCGTTCAAAGGAAAGGATTTCATTCCGGCGCAGGGACTCGCTATGAGCACGTCGGTAGCGCCCAACCTAACCGCCGCCGCGCTGGACCGCGGTACGGCTTTGCAATTCTTGAAAAAAGAAAACATCGCCCTGCCCGAGGGAACGCCCAAAGGCTGGCTCCTGGCCCGTCACGAAGGTCTGAATCTGGGTTGGATGAAGAATTTGGGCAATCGGGTGAATAACTACCTGCCCAAAGATTGGCGGATCAGAATGGATATTCGGGAAGTGTGAATTGCCTACTTTTCACCTTAACTTGCCCCTCATGAAGCAACTTACTCAAAACCTCAAAACCGGACAAACCACGCTGGTGGAGGTACCCGCGCCCAGGGTAAACCACGGCGCGGTGCTGATTCAAACGCGCCGGAGCCTGGTGTCGTTGGGCACCGAGCGGATGCTGGTGGAGTTTGGGCGGGCCAACTGGCTGGACAAAGCCCGACAGCAGCCCGACAAGGTGAAGATGGTTTTTGACAAAATAAAAACTGACGGACTACGGACGACCGTGGAGTCGGTCTTTAATAAGCTGGAACAGCCGTTGCCGCTGGGCTACTGCAACGTGGGTACCATCGTCGCCATTGGCGCGGGTGTTACTGATTTGCAAATTGGTGACCGGGTGGCCAGTAATGGTCCCCACGCCGAACTGGTGAGCGCGCCGCGCAATCTGGTTGCCAAAATTCCCGACAACGTCTCCGATGAAGCGGCGGCTTTTACCGTCATTGGGGCCATTGGTTTACAGGGCATCCGGCTCCTTGATCCCACACTGGGCGAAACGGTCGTAGTTATCGGCCTGGGTTTAATTGGATTGCTAACCGCCGAACTGCTCCGGCTCAACGGCTGCCGCGTGGTGGGCGTGGACCTCGACGCGGCCAAGCTGGAACTTGCCCGCGCCAAGGGGATCATCACCTGTAATCCTACTCTGGGCGACGATCCGGTAAAGTTCATAACGGATCTTACGGGGGGCATCGGCGCAGACGGGGTTATCATTACGGCTTCGGCCAAGACTAACGACATTATTTCCCAGGCGGCGCGGATGTCGCGGAGGCGCGGTAAAGTCGTGCTGATTGGCGTGGTGGGGCTTGACCTTAGCCGGGCCGAATTTTACGAGAAAGAGCTGACGTTTCAGGTGTCGTGTTCCTACGGGCCAGGCCGCTACGACGACGATTACGAGCAAAAAGGCCACGACTACCCGCTGCCTTTCGTTCGCTGGACCGAAAACCGCAATTTCCAGACCATCCTGCAACTTCTCTCCGCCGGTTCGCTGAATGTGCAACCATTCATTACCGAAGTCGTGCCGCTGGGCGACTATAATAAAATATATGGTGAAATAGGCCGCTCGCGCGCTATCGCGTCGCTGCTGGCCTATCCCGAAATACCCAATAGGCAAACGACCGTTCAGCACCGCGATGTTTCGTTCGCCGGGCGAAAAGGTATCGTGGGCATCATCGGAGCGGGGAATTTTACCCGGATGACGTTGCTGCCCGCTCTGAAAGGCACGGAGATGAAGTACATCGCCAGCGCCAACGGCTTGTCGGGCACAGCATTGGCCCAGAAGCACGACATTGCCCAAAGTACCACCGATTACCAAGAAATTCTGCAAGATTCCGAAGTGGACCTGGTGCTCATTACCACCCGCCACGATCAGCACGCCCGGCTGGTACTGGAAAGTCTGCGGGCGGGTAAGCACGTATTCGTGGAAAAGCCTCTGGCGATTTCTGCGGCGGAATTGGCGGAGATAGCCGATTTTTATGTAAAAAATGATCTTGCCTTATCGCTGACGGTCGGCTTCAATCGTCGGTTTTCGCCCCACGCGGTCAAGATGAAAGCGCTGCTCGGCAGCGCGCCGATGAACGTTGTGGCGACGATGAATGCGGGCGCGATTCCGGCCAATTCTTGGGTACATGATCGCGCGGTGGGCGGTGGGCGTATTCTGGGCGAAGCCTGCCACTTCATCGACCTCATTACCTACCTCACGGGCAGCGAAGTAACGGCCGTTTGCATGAATGCGATGGGCCAGAATCCCGCCGAAACGACCGACAACGCCAGCATTTTGCTACAATACGCCAACGGTTCCACGGGCGTTATCAATTATTTCAGCAACGGCAGCAAAGCGTATTCCAAGGAGCGGGTGGAGGTTTATTCTCAAGAGCGGACGCTGATTCTGGACAATTTCCGCACGCTGACAGGCTACGGATTCAAGGATTTTTCCAAAATGAAAATCACCCAGGACAAAGGCCACCGCGCCCAGTTCCGCCAGCTACTGGAATCGGTACAAACGGGCGGCGCACCGCTAATTTCCTTGGGCGAAATCCTGAACACCACAAAAGCTACCCTCATGGCCGTGGAAAGTCTGAATCTGCAACAATGGATTGACGTGTAGGGGCGAATCCATGTGTTAGCCTACCCCGTCGCTTGTTCAATAAAATGCGTCGGCAAGAAAACCCATGAAGCTCTATAATCTGGATAATGCTAAAAAACGCCCTTCAACTACTCAAGAATATGGGCCCGCGCTACGTAACCTACCGGGCGTGGCACGAAGTAGAGAAGCGCACTGGTTGGTTGAAACGCCGTTTTCCTACCAATCCCGAACCCCAGGAATTTATTTCAAAAGAAGATTGGCAAAATCTTCCGGTCAAATTTTTAAACTTCGATTTTGACCCCAAAACCCCAAAATCTGAACTCGTAAGTCTACAAAACCGCGTCACCGCCTTTCACCAAAACCGCCTGACTTTTTTCAGCTCTAAAGAATACGAGGTGAAAGACTGGCTCACCAATCCCGCCACGGGCTACCGTTACGACGCCACAAAACACTGGACCGAAATTCCCGATTTTTCGGCCGAAGCCGGGGACATCAAATACGTGTGGGAGAAATCGCGCTTCGCGTTTGTATACGATTTGATGCGCTACGATGCGCACTTTCAGGAAGATCAATCCGAAACTGTCTTTAGGGAAATAGAAAGCTGGATCGCCGAAAATCCCGTCAATCGCGGTCCGAATTGGCGGTGTAGTCAGGAAATATCATTGCGCGTGTTGAACTGGACTTTTGCGCTAAATTACTACAAGGATTCCTCCGCGCTGACTGCTGAACGCTTTGCCCGAATAATAAATAGCATTTATCGTCAAATGCAACACGTGGCGGCGCACATCCGGTTTTCGCGCGTAGCGGTGCGCAACAACCACGCCCTCACCGAGACGCTCACGCTGTATTTGGTAGGCCTGCTTTACCCGTTTTTTCCCGAAAGCACACGTTGGAAGAAGGATGGCAAGCGCTGGTTCGAGGAGGAAATCGACTATCAGATTTATGAGGACGGCACATTCCTGCAATTTTCAATGAACTACCACCGCGTAGCCGTCCAACTCCTCACCTGGGCCATCCAACTCGCCCTCCTGAACGGCGAGCGCTGGAACGAGGTAGTCTACGACCGCGCCGAAAAGTCGCTGCATTTTTTGCGCGTTTGCCAGGACGGCGCTACAGGTTGGTTGCCCAACTATGGCAACAATGACGGGGCGCTATTTTTTCCACTGACCGAAAGCCATTTCCAGGATTATAAGCCACAATTGGCGGCGTTGGCGGAGGCGTTGAGAGCTTCGACAACACTGTGGTCTGTGGGGACACAGACCCACTCATCCGCAAGGTCTGTGGGGGGGCACGCCCATGCGGCACAGACCACGGTTGCGACCACGGTTTCAGATGGAACCTATGCCTTCCCTGACGGCGGCTACTACATCCTGCGCGATGAAGGTGCGCTTACCTATATACGTTGCGGAAAATACAAAGACCGGCCGTTTCAGGCCGATAATCTACATTTGGATATTTGGGTCGATGGCGAAAATATTTTGCGTGATGCGGGTAGCTACCTTTACAATACCGACGAACGCTGGACGCGTTACTTTGTCGGCACGGCTTCGCACAATACAGTCATGCTCGGCGATTATGACCAAATGACTAAAGGTTCGCGCTTCATTTGGTATAATTGGATTGAGGAAGGCAGAGCGGGCTGGCAAGCAAGCGGGGAGAATACGTATATTTTTGAAGGCCAATTCACGGGATTTAAACAAGTTGGTAAGAATATCGTGCACCATCGCCGCATAACAAAACAAGCCGGGGAATTATCGTGGCTTGTGGAGGACTGGCTGGAAAACGCGCCGTCGGAGTTAGCCATGCACCAGATTTGGCATCCGGGCGAAGGCTTTTTTGAAAAATACACGCTAAAAGCTTTTGATGAAAACGAGCGGCCAATCACCCCAACCGAAACCGAAGGCTGGTACTCCGAGAAGTACGGAGAGAAAGTACACGTAATTCGTTTAGTATTTGGTACGCCGGCACGGTACGTCAGAACCACAATTGAAAGTATAAAAAGCTGATGCGTATCCTCCTCATCCACCAATTTTTTCTGGAAGACAACGCGGGCGGCGGCTCGCGCTGGAACGAAATGGCCCGCATCTGGACCGAAGCCGGGAGCGAAGTGACTGTGCTGGCCGGGACGGGGCATTACATGACCGGAGGCAAGGGTGCAAAGGCACCAAAAAGCGCCTATTTCGGTATCAATACCAACCGAGACGGCGTACGCGTGATTCGTTGCCACGTTTCCGATAGCTACAACACCAATTTCGTGGGGCGGCTTTGGGCGTATTTCTCGTTCACGGTATCGAGTATTTTGGGTGGAATTCGGCACGCCCGCGATAACTACGATATGATCGTGGTGACGTCGCCGCCGCTATTCGTGGGCATCACGGCGGTGGTGCTTTCGTGGTGGAAGCGGACGCCTTTCGTCTTTGAAGTGCGGGATTTATGGCCGGAATCGGCGGTCGATACGGGCGTTTTAACCAATAAAATGATTATCAGATTCGCCTACTGGTTTGAGGGATTTGTGTACCAAAAGGCTAGGCTTATCAACGTGCTGACGCCCGCTTTTCGGGAGATTTTGATCAATAAAAAGAACCTCCCGGCCGAGAAGGTTATCTTCATTCCCAATGCCGCCGACTTTGCGCTGTCGGAGCAAGTGCGGGCCAATTTTGATGTAATAGCTTTCCGAAAAGTCCATAATTTAGCGGGGAAATTCGTGGTGACCTACGTCGGGGCGCACGGCGTGGCAAATCATCTGGTGCAGGTACTCGATACCGCCGAACTTGTGCGCGATACCAACGTGCTTTTCCTGCTGATCGGCGACGGAATGCAGAAAGCAGCGTTAGTGGCCGAAGGGCACAAAAGAAATCTAACTAATGTCCGTTTCGTGGACTCCGTGCCGAAGCGGGAGGTGTTCAAGTACATTCTGGCGTCGGAAATGGGTGCTTCAGTGTTGAAGAAAGTCGATACGTTCAAGACGATATATTCCAACAAAACCTTCGACTATTTTTCCTGCCAGAAACCCGTCCTGATGGCGATCGACGGCGTGTCGCGGGAATTGGTGGAAGCCGCCGATGCAGGCACGTTCGTGGCGCCGGAAAACCCGGTCGACTTCGCAGCCAAGATTCGTTTTTATCTGGACAAGCCGGAATTGTTGGCGAAGCAAGGCGCAAACGGCTATCACTACGCCCGGCAGCACTTTGATCGGGAAAAGCTAGCTTTGCAATATCTTGAGAGCGTTCGTGAATCTGTGAGTTTTTAGGACACGAAACGGTCCGCCGCGCGGTTTCTCAGAGTTTGGCACAGAGTAGCACAAAGTTTCCGTACCCGACCGTTCGCCGTTCACCGTTTGACCGTTAACCTTCTTCAAAAAAATGCTTTCCCGCAATCTTAAAGCAAAAAAACGCCTGGCCATCGTGGCTCACGACAACCGCAAGGCCGAGCTCATGGACTGGGCGCACGACAACCGCGCAATGCTGGCGCGGCACGAGCTTTACGGCACGGGTACTACCGGGAAAATGCTGGAGGAGGCGCTGAACTTGCCAGTGACCCGTCTGCTGAGCGGTCCGTTGGGCGGCGATCAGCAAATCGGGGCCATGATCGCCAAGGAGCGGGTGGAT
>JBBSSJ010000091.1:0-15799 GCA_038242095.1 Cytophagales bacterium | reverse complement strand
GATTTTATCAAGGGGGTAGTGGGTTGGGTCGATTTGCAGGCCGATGATTTGGCGGCACGGTTAGATAAGTACCAGGACCGCCTGTTGCTCAAAGGGTTTCGCCACGTGCTGCAGGGAGAACCGGCCGAATTTATGCTTCGCCCGGCTTTCGTGCGAGGCATCGGGATGCTGCACCGGTATGGCTATACTTACGATATTCTGATTTTTCCTGATCAACTTACCAACGCAGTCAAACTGGTGCGACAATGCCCCGAACAACCTTTCGTACTCGATCACCTGGCTAAACCCTACGTTAAAACGGGGGAAATTGCAACCTGGGAAAAAGATCTGAATGCCCTGGCGGCGCACGAAAACGTTTTCTGCAAAGTGTCGGGCATGATCACCGAAGCCGATTACTGTACCTGGACTTACGCGCAGTTGGTGCCTTACCTCGACGCTGTTTTTGAGGCATTTGGTGCCGACCGGATTATGTTCGGTTCCGATTGGCCGGTATGCCTGGTAGCAGGCGCGTACGCCGAGGTATTGGGTATCCTGGAAAAATATACTGTCGGTTTTTCAGATCAGGAAAAAGCGCAAGTCTTCGGTCACAACGCGCTAAAATTTTACGGACTGGATTGAGTTCACTTCCAGACTGAAATCTTGGCGGCCATTCATTTAAAATTATTTTCTTGAAAACCATCATTCTCAAAAAGCCCGGCGAGTTTCAGCTGATCGACCGCGCGGAGCCGGAAATCGTCGATCGCGGGGAAGCGCTCGTCAAAATTAAACGGATCGGCATCTGCGGAACTGATTATCACGCTTTTACCGGCAACCAGCCCTTCTTTTCCTATCCACGCGTGCTTGGTCACGAATTGGGGGGCGAAGTAGTCACGCTGGGAGATGGTGCGTCCGATGCCGTAATCCAACGCGGTGATCGGGTGTCGGTGGAGCCTTACCTCAACTGTACCGAATGCCAGGCCTGCCGCAACGGGCGTTCCAATTGCTGCGAGCGGCTTCAGGTGCTGGGCGTACATACCGACGGCGGGATGACGGAATTCATGAAGGTACCCATCGGTAAACTTCATAAATCGGCCGTATTGTCTTTCGATCAACTTGCTCTGGTCGAAACGCTCGGCATCGGTTCGCACGCGGTCAATCGCGCCACTGTGCAGCCGCAAGATCTCGTTTTGATCGTGGGGGCCGGACCGATTGGCCTGGCGGTGGCGCAATTTTGTCGGCTGAGCAGCGCTACGGTCGGCGTGGCCGATACGAACGAAAGTCGACTCGATTTTATCGGTCGTCAGACACTTTCAGACCAAAGCATCGTGGTAAAAGAGGCCCTGACACCTACCCATCTCCGTACCTTTTTTGGGGGAGATTTGCCCACGGTCATCATCGACGCCACGGGCAACCGCAACTCAATGCAAAACGCTTTTGACCTCATCGCTCACGGGGGCAGGATCGTGTTCGTCGGCTTGTTTCAGGGCGAAGTCGAGTTCAATGATCCCAACTTTCACAAGCGGGAAGTCACGCTGCTGTCCAGCCGAAACGCGCTGCCCGCCGATTTTACGAAGATTATTTCATTGATGGAGTCCGGGCGAATCGATACCACGCCCTGGCTTTCACACCGCACTGATCTTGATCATCTTGTTGCCGACTTTCCAACTTTCACGCAACCCGGCCAGCAATTAATCAAGGCTATGGTGGAGGTATAGCGTGCATTTCCATCATTGATTAGCTACTGCCTCCACCCGCTCACTCCGGTCGGGTTTCGATAGCGTCAATCGGACAATGCTGTCGCTTAGCGCCGTTAGATCGTGGGGAATGCCTCCTCCCAAAGCAATCAAGTCCCCTTTTACGGCCTGATGAATCGTACCGCTCGTGCCGAAATCGATCTCTCCCTCCACGATCTCGATGACAATCGGAAAGGGTGTCTGGTGTTCTTTCATGACCTGTCCCCGCTTGAACAAGATTCGGATCTCGCGGGTAAAGTCAGTTTCTAACAGCGGCTGCACCAAAGGTTTGGCGTCTTGGTAAGTCAGGTCTTTGTAAAGGGAGGCAGTTTTCATTTTTTAGGTGTTGTTTTTAGTAAGGACATTGGCAAATTTAGGTTTTCCTGCGCTGCTTTAGGATGACGCTGGTCATAACCAAAAGTGACGCCTTACTTTCCCGGTACCACCAAAACATACGTCGCGCAGCGCCAAACAGCTTCACCGAGCCCGTGCCCGGCTGGTGGACGGCTCAAGCCGTAGTTTTTATTGGTTTGTAAAAGACAAAATTATGGATGAGGCAAAGCTAAACGAAATCATCTATAACCTTAAAGTAGAGTTTTTCCCACCTGATCCTGGTGGGGCATCAAGCACGGATTTTTTACGTTCAGAATCATCACTTCCCTGATGGTGCTGTGGCAACGGTACATGGGGACGGTGGAAGTGTCATTCGTGGCTGCCTTGTCCACGAAGCGGCGGAAACGCAAATACCCTAAAATTTACAATAACCAGTAACTGTATGGTGAATCGAAACAATGATAACGGCAGCACAAATCTGCCCAACGTAAATCGCGTAATTTTTCTGTTGTCCTTTCTTTTAATAACCACCCAAACCATGGCACAAAATAAGCAAGAGTACCTCTCGGCCAAGGAAAGCGAACCCAGTAATTTTGGCTGGATGCAGGGATTCCCCCCGACTGATGATAAGGTTTTGCACACCTGGGACGGCTCCTTTTTTGAGTTTCCGGCCATCCGGTGGAGTGTAGTACACATGCGGCAAATGCTGCCTAACATTAACGTTCCCCGTGGTCTGGGCGCCCCAAACCCGTTGCCCTACGCGTTGGACCAACGGATTGATGCTCTCACTTTCACGCCCTGGGGCAAAAATAAAACGATGACCTGGGAGGAATCGCTTTGGAGGAACTACACCGATGGTATGCTCATCATGCACAAAGGGAAGGTACTTTACGAAAAATATTTCAGCGAATTAACCGAGAATGACGTTCACGCGGTCATGTCGCTGACCAAGTCCTACACAGGTACGCTGGCGGCTATTTTGGTGGCCGAAGGTACGTTGGACGAAACCAAGCTGGTAACTTTCTACGTACCGGAACTTAAAAATTCAGCTTACGGCGATGCAACGGTGCGCCAGGTAATGGACATGACGACTGCTCTAAAATACAGTGAGGATTACGCGAATCCGAAAGCGGATATCTGGGATTTCTCCGCCGCCGGCAATCCGCTCCCCAAGCCTAAAGACTACAAGGGGCCGGTGGGTTATTATCAATATTTGGAAACCATAAAAAAGGAAGGCAAACACGGTGAGGCCTTTGGCTATAAAACCGTCAACGCCGATGCGCTGGGCTGGATCATTTCCAAAGCCTCGGGAAAGGCGGTCAATCAGTTGCTTTCGGAAAAGATATGGAGTAAAATCGGGATGGAGCAGGATGCCTACTACCAGGTGGACGCTCTGGGAACGCCTTTCGCGGGCGGCGGCTTCAACGCCGGCTTGCGCGATATGGCACGCTTTGGCGAATTGATTCGTAATAAAGGCAAATGGAACGGTCAGCAGATTTTCCCGGCGGCAGCCGTGTCGGACATTGAAAAGGGCGGCAGCAAGGAAGCCTTCGCCAAGTCCGATCACCCCGAGCTGAAAGGCTGGTCGTACCGGAATATGTGGTGGATGACCGAAAACAAAGACGGCGCGTTTGCCGCTCGGGGCGTTCACGGCCAAACCATTTACATCGACCCGGCGGCTGAAATGGTCATCGTACGCCTCGCTTCCCACCCCGTGGCCGCCAATGCCGCCAACGACGGTACTTCGCTGCCCGCCTATCAGGCTGTGGCAGATTATTTGAAGACGAAGAAATAATCATTCAACCAAACCAGCAACATTATGAGCATTACCAACTTATTTGATTTAAGGGGAAAAGTCGCCCTCGTTACGGGCGGCGCAAACGGCATCGGCAAGGCTACGGCTATGATGCTGGCCAGGGCGGGAGCCGACATCGCCATCGGCGACTTTAAGCCGGAAGAAGCCGAAGTTGTGGCGAAAGAAATTCGGGAAATGGGCGTCAAAGCCATCGCCGTTTCCTGCAATGTGCTAAAAGATGAGGACCTGGTGAACCTGGTGGACACTACCGTTAAAGAACTGGGTGGCGTCCACATTCTGATCAATAACGCCGGCGGTGGTGGCGGGGGGCGCGAAAACCCCTTTAAAATTACGGTGGACGATTTCAAACGCGATTTTGAACTCAACGTGTTCAGCACCTGGCGGCTGTGCCAGCTTTGCGTGCCGCATATGAAGAAAGCGGGCTACGGCTCCATCGTTTTCACTACTTCCATGTCGAGCATCAACAAAAGCCCTAATATGAGCGGCTACGCGGCTTCCAAAGCCTCGGTCAACCATATGGTGGCCAACCTGGCCCACGATTTCGGCCCGGAAGTACGCATCAACGCCGTCGGTCCCGGTGCCACCCGGACGGCCGCTTTAGAATCGGTACTAACGCCGGAGATTGAGAAGGAAATGCTGGTCCACACGCCCATCAAGCGGCTGGGAACGGCCGACGACATCGCCGGCGCCATGCTGTATTTTGCGTCGCCGATTTCCGAGTGGGTGAGCGGCCAAACCATCTTCGTGAACGGCGGGGGAGAGCAGACCTTAGAGTAACACCTGTAAATGACCCGGGGCTTAAAATCAGGCAACTGGTATTTTCCGGGGTCATCGCCCACCCCGAACCAAATCAGTTACGGCGATTTGAACGCACTATCGGGCGACAATTCCTAAAATACCTTGCAGTCGCAGTCGGGCTGCGGTACCGACATTTCAGAAATAATCCTCTTACAATAAAGGTGAAACCATCCGGGCTGCTTTTTGCAGCAGCATCTTCCAGACGGGCCGCGCGCGCCAGGTTTCGTAGTCGATGGGATCGGCGTGGTTCAGGTCATCGTTGAAAGCCTGCCGGAGTTGCCCGGCCAGGTCGGCGTCGTACACGAAGGCCGATACTTCAAAGTTAAGGTCGAAACTGCGGTAGTCCATATTGGCCGTGCCAATGGCAGCCAGTTGTCCATCGGCTACGATGGTTTTTGCGTGAACGAAGCCCTTGCGGTAGCGATAGATTTCCACACCCGCCTCCATTAACTCGGCGTAATAGGAGCTAGCCGCGCCGTTGACCAGCAGGGAATCGGAGTGACCCGGCACCAGCATTTTTACCTTCACCCCGCTCAGCGCCGCCACAACCAGCGCATCCAGCAGACTATCACCGGGAATGAAATAAGGCGTAGTGACCAGAAGCTCTTCCTTGGCCAAATTGATGACCTGCATAAACGAAAATAGCAGCGTTGGCATCCGCGAGTCGGGACCGCTGGCACCGATTTGTACGATAGCCCCTTCGTTTTCAGGCAAGTAGGATTCCAGACTGAAATACGCGCGGTCGAGATCGACCTGGTGGTTGGGAGCGCAAAAATTCCAGTCGCAGAGAAATATGTTCTGCAAATAATAGCTGCCCTTACCGTCGATGCGCAGGTGGGTGTCACGCCAGAAAACAGAATTATCGGTACCCGCTCCGTTGATATAGCGATCCGACACGTTGATTCCCCCAACAAATGAGGTCAATCCGTCGATAACGACGATTTTGCGGTGATTACGGTAGTTGAGCCGTTGCGCGAAGGCGGGTAATGTGAGCTCATAAAAGGGAAACGCCAGTACTCCCGCAGCCCGCAGTTCGGGTACCAACTTCTTGGATATAGCACGGCTGCCGAAATCGTCATATATGAAGCGTACCTCCACACCAGCCTTCGCGCGAGCAATCAGCATGTCTTTGATGGCGTTGCCGATGCGGTCGTCCTCAAAGATGTAGTACTCGATATGGATGTGGTGTTGGGCTTTTTCCAGGGCGGCCAGCAGCTCGGGAAACTTCTCCTCACCGTTTGTCAGTAGCTTCACCCGGTTGCCACCCATCAGCGGACTATGGCCATCGCGCACTAACATGGCCGCCAGTTTCTCGAACTGCTTTACGCCGGGCGATGCCTCGCGCATCAATGCATGACTATCGTCAGCTATACGCTGCGAAATGCGCGTCAGAAGAGCTTCATTCCTAGTGAGTTTCTTGCTGTACATACTCCGTAACCGGAAATTCATGCCCACCGTAAAGTATACGATCATGCCCACGACGGGCAGGAAAATCGTCAGCAGGACGTAGGCCAGGGTTTTGGAAGTAGTTCGAGTATCGTAAATAATCCGCAGGCACACACCGATGGTCAGCAGCACGTAGAGGCCCTGCCCGATGAGCAGCCAGTCTATTCTGTCCAGTACTTTCATTCTTCTTGTATTTCAAATATTGGATCAGTCCACCGCCCGAATCCGCCGTATATAGCGCCGCAAGGCAATTTGATCCCAGCCCGCAAAGCGGCCGCGCTGTACCACGAGGCGATTGTCGATGCCTTCGCCGAGTTCATACCGAAAAACAAAGGGCGCTCTTGGATTGTCCCAACCCAGTACCTGCCCGAAGCGGACCACGTCGATCGTTAGGGTGTCGCCGTACTTTTCGACGACATAGTCGCCCCGCGCAAACTGCCGCAGGCGGCGCACGTCAGCGACATCTACCCGCAAGAAACGCGGCAAAGTTGCTTTCGGGGCCTTGGGCAGCGCCTCTTTCAATAAATATTCCGAACGGGGAAAGTACGTAAATTCAACTGGTTGCTCATTGTCCTCGAAAACAGAACGGTAGCCAAGATAGTAGCCGCGATTGGTAGCGGCCACCACGTACCACAGCCAGGTATTTAGGGGCGTGGGAATGATAGTATAGCGAACATAAGGCACATCGGCCGCCGCCAGCGAGGCCCGGACGGGACCATCTACCCGGCTTTTATTAACCGCCGCGTAACTCACATAACCTGTTGCCCAGACCAGCGCGACGGCGGCCCCAATTCGCCGGGCGCGGGGACGACGGAAGAAAAGCCAGAGAAAAAGCGTGGCAATCACTAGTGGCAGTGTAAAGAACGGATCGGCCACGTACAGCAAGTACACTGAGAAACGCTGGTGGCTGAACGGTTCCAGCAATCCCGTTCCGTAAGCGTTGGCCGTATCCAGCAGATCATGCAGGCAAAGCTGAAACAAGAAAAATAAAAACCAGTACCCTGGCGACACCGCCCGCGCCCAACGCCATCGGCGCACCAGCCATGCCAATACTCCCGCCGCCAGCGGGGCCACGAGCAGCGAGTGCGTGATGCCGCGATGCGCCAGCAAATTGGCCGACATGGGCAGCCATAACCCCGCCACACCATCGATGTCAGGCAGGCTTTGCGCCAACGCACCTGCCAGCAGGGCCCTCTTACCCAAAGAGGGCCCTAAAAGCACCTCGCCGACGCAGGCTCCGAGCGCCAAGTGGGTTAGTGAATCCATGCGGCAGGTAGGGTGGCTATTTCCAGAAGCACTACAATAGATTGTAATGGAAAGTAGTGGGAAGCAGAACTTAAAAGTTAATGAAGACTTTCGAGCATGACGCGCCGGGATGCGATAAAAGATCTCCTTTATGGGTAGTTACCAACGGCAACCGGCTACACCACGCCTTGCGCCAGCATGGCATCCGCCACCCGCACAAAACCCCCAATATTAGCACCTTGAAGATAACTCAAACGTCCATCGGGCTTATAGCCATATTTGGTACAGGTTGTATGGATATTGAACATGATATTCTGCAATCTTTTATCCACCTCGGCACGACTCCACGATAACCGCAACGAGTTCTGCGACATTTCAAGTCCCGAAACCGCCACGCCGCCCGCGTTGGCCGCCTTACCCGGCGCGTACAGGATATCGTTGTCCTCAAAAATGGTGATGGCCTCCGGCGTGCAGGGCATATTGGCCCCTTCAGCGACACAGATGCAGCCATTTGCAATCAACAGCCGCGCATCTTCGGCGTGCAGTTCATTCTGAGTTGCATTGGGCAGGGCAATGTCACAAGGCACCTCCCAGGGAGTACGGTCCGGCACATAGGAACACCCAAATTTATCGGCGTAGGACTTGATCCGTCCCCGCGATTCATTTTTCAAGTGCATGATGTAGGCAAATTTCTCGGCGTCGATTCCTTTTTCGTCGTAGATATACCCGCCCGAATCAGAAAGGGTCACCACTCTGGCACCCATTTCCATACATTTTTCAAGCGTGTATTGCGCCACATTGCCCGATCCCGAAATGACCACTTTCTTGCCCCTTAGGTCGTCATTGCGAAGTTTTAGCATTTGTTCCACAAAATAGACAACCCCGTAACCCGTGGCTTCGGGACGAATGACACTTCCCCCGTAACTTGGGCCTTTACCTGTCAATACGCCGGTAAATTCGTTTTTAAGCCGCTTGTATTGCCCAAAAAGATAACCTATCTCTCTGGCACCAACGCCAATGTCACCAGCCGGAATGTCGTTGTCGGAGCTAATGTGACGGAAGAGTTCGGTCATGAAACTCTGACAGAAATACATGACCTCCCGGTCTGACCTGCCTTTGGGGTCAAAATCCGACCCGCCTTTACCACCACCCATCGGCAGCTGGGTCAGGCTGTTTTTGAAGATCTGCTCGAAGGCTAGAAACTTTAAGGTGCTGAGGTTTACCGTGGGATGAAACCTCAGTCCACCCTTGTAGGGCCCAATGGCACTGTTCATCTGAACCCTGTACCCCCGATTTACCTCAATCTCACCTTGTTCGTTTACCCACGGAACGCGGAAGATAATCACCCGCTCCGGCTCTATCATCCGTTCCAGGAGTTTGGATTTCTGGTAGTGGGGTTTGTCCTCTATAAAAGGAATTATGTTCTCAGCAACTTCTTGGACAGCCTGATGGAATTCGCTTTCTCCGGGATTACGGCTAATCACCCAGGACATAAACGATTGTACTTTGTTCACTTCTTGATAAATCAATAGAGGAGGACCTAAGATAAACAGTATATTTTTGGCGAATATATTGATAAACGCATTAAAGACAAAGCTCCTTCGGTAATGAAACCTGAAGCATCCTGTTCCCATTTGACAAAATTTTGCGCTGTCAGGGTAGGTGCGCGAGAAGTACTATTTTCCCTTACCTAACTTGTACCACTCCACGTCTTTCAGCGGTTCGCGGCGATCAAATTTTTGGGTGGCAGGATAGTTCTTCGCCAAATAGTCAAGGATAACGGGTTCGGCCTCCCCCAACTCCCATAGGTTTTGGGTGTGCTGCATCCAGCGAATCTTCTCTAGCCATCCCTCTCGGGAAGCACCGAATTGGGTAACGAGTTTGCTGGAATGACAAGCCGTACAGTGCGCCCGCACCATATCAAACCCGTCGTCAATGACGAAGCCCGTGGTGGGATCGAGCTGCTTTTTGGTCGTGTCCAGTCGCATTTCCGTCGCCGAAGTCTTCGAAGAAATAACCGCGGGCCGGAGCGCCGTCATCGACACCCAGCCAACGAAGAGTAGGAGGGGGATTATGATTTTAGGTAGGTTCATATTTGAAGGGGCAAAGGTCCAGAGGTCCAAAGGCACAAATTGAGGTGACCCATATTGTAAAAGGATTTTTAGGTAAAAAGAGCAGCTAGCAGCAAGTACCGACTCACTCTGAACAACTAGCCCACTTTCACCGCAATCCGGTGACAGGCATTATTGAGGTAGCCCTTCGGATTCCAGGCGGGGATAACCATAGGTTGTGATTGTCCTTGGCTGTCGGTGGCTTTTGCCCAGATTTCGTAGTACCCGGGACCCGGAAATTTAACGTCGGCTGACCAATGTTGCCAGGCAAGACGGTTCTTGGGAGCTTTCAGGTCACATTTCTGCCAGGTGCTTCCGTAGTCCAGCGACATCATCATGTCTTTCACTTCCAGATCGCCCGCCCAGGCGTGGCCCCGAATCGACAGGTTCTGGCCTTTTTCCAGCATTGCCCCGGTGCGCGGGAAGGTGATAACGGACTTCACCGGCATCGACTCGATGATCTTCATATCCTTATCCGGCACTTCGGTACCCGGCTGAACGGGATAGGCCGGAACGCGGTAGCTGTCGCCATTCATCTTCTCACCGTCGTGGACAATATTTCGGATCGAGATGCGGTTGAGCCACTTGCCCGAAACGGAGCCGGGCCAGCCCCCAATGACCAGCCGCATCGGCGGGCCATGCATGATGGGAATGTCCTCTCCATTCATGGCCCATGCCAGGATAGTCTCGTCTTCCAGCGCCTTGGCCATCGGCACACCGCGTGAAATGGTTTCTTTTTTTGGGTCGCCGCTCAGGTGGGTGTCGTTGCCGTGGTAGCCAATGTAGACTGCATCGGGCTTGATGCCAACGTCGGCCAGCACGTCTTTCAGGCGGACGCCCGTCCACTCGGCGCAATTGACTGCGCCCTCGGCCCACTGTCCGCCCGAAGCGGGTGGGGTATAGCCGCTACGGCCGTTTCCGCCGCACTCCAGCGTAAGCTGGTAGGTATGATGCTTGAATTTAGATTTCAAATCCTGCATCGTGTAGGATTTCTTGGCTTTTACCGACTCACCGTCGATGGTGAGCGTCCAGGTTTTAAGGTCGATTAGGGCAGGCGGGTTGCCGTTGTTACGGACGAACATCTTATCGGCCGGGGTTACGGCATCGTCCAAGAGATGCGCGGGTGTTTCAATGTTCCAGGGACGGTCATTCAGGATAACCATATCCTTGTTCAATCCTTCCGGAAGCTCGCTGCTTTGCAGAGCAATTGGCGTGTAATGCGCGGGAATTTTATCCGCAAAAGCCACTTTGGTGCCCAAGGCAGCGGTAAGCGAAGCCAGCACACCTCTCTTTAAAAAGCCCCGGCGGTTGTGAAATGGAGTTTTCATGCGCTTAAAATAAAAATAAGTGGTACCAAGTCAAAAGGTACTACTAAATTTCAAAAAATACATTTGGTCTTTATAACTTCTAACTTATCAGAAGTAAACCGCATTGAACACTGCCAGCGGTGCTCTGCGTCCTACGTTTAGGCTCAATGTATCGCCTCTCAACGAGTAGTTATCGGTCAATTCAAAGACTTTGAATAGCTCTGATTCATTGACGTTGACATCGGGACAGGCCATCATCGTGGTGGCCAAGGGTGAGAATTTGATCCGCCACCCTTCTTCCAGCGTGTAGCTACCGTTAAAGGTGTTACAACCCGCAAATCCCTGAACCCGGTTTTCATCGGTTTTGAGCATGAAGTAAATTTCTTTTTCCTGATTGGGCGCCATAGTCACGGGTTGTCCTTCCAGCGTTACCAATTTCCAGTACTTTTCCGTGATCGGCTCTTCCCCCAACTTATTTTCCACATTCCCGACCGTTTTGGCTTCCTCCTTATTTTTGTCTTTAGGGTTATTGTCGCTGCAACCTGTCATGAGCATGGTGGCAAAAGCGAGCGCTATGAGTGATGATTTCATGAATTCGTTTTTTTGAAAAGGTGCTAAAAATTAAAAAATAGTGACAACTATATTGAGAAAGGGTTTAAAATAATGGCCTCTTCAAAACCAGGGATGTACTTGACTACCCTTCACAAAGACGGTTTGACGGCTAACCCATTCTTTACAGCTATACTACGTTTTCGGAACGCTCCGCTGTGGCGGAAACAACGTTGTCAGCTGGGCTCTCGCCCGTGAAGCGATCTACCAGATAAACCAGTAAAAAGCCTGCCACCGCCAGCAGAATGCCGTAGACTAAAAACGATTCCTGGCCGGTGAGCGATTCGTAATTACCGGGCGATACGTTTTGCTGTACCAACGGCTTCACCTCGCCGTGGCGATCGGTATAAGTTTCGATGGTTTGCTTCCACGGCCACACTTTGTTCAGAGAGCCGACCATGAAACCCGTCAACAGGGCGATCGTGGCATTATGGTAGTTTTTAAGCGCCCAGTTGAGTACCCTGGAAAAAGATAGAATACCCACTACGCAACCCGCCGCAAACACGGCGATTACGTCCAGCCGCAACTCCTTGACGGCGTTGAGGATGAATTCGTATTTGGCCAGCAATACGAGCAAAAAACTGCCTGAGATGCCGGGCAAAATCATCGCGCAAATAGCAATAGCGCCCGACAAAAACAGGAACCAGTAGGATTCCGGCGTTTGGGCGGGCGTAGCGACCGTCACGTAGTAGGCGATGGCCGTCCCCACCAGCCCAAACACGATGATCCCCGCGCTCCAGCGACCTATTTTGCGGCCCACCACCCAGGCCGAAGCCACGATAAGCCCAAAGAAAAAGGACCAGATCAATTCGGGATGGTTGGCCAGCAGATACAGAATGACCCGCGAGAGCGCCAGCACCGAAAAGCCGATTCCTGACAGCAGCACGAGCAGGAAGTTTCCGTTGATATGACGCCAAAAATCGGCCAGCCGAAAGCTGAATAACAATTTGATGGCCTCGGCATCCACCGATCGGATGGAGCCCAATAGCTCTTCGTAGATACCTGTAATGAAGGCAATAGTGCCGCCCGATACGCCCGGTACGACATCGGCCGCGCCCATGCCCGCGCCTTTGGAAAAGAGCAGAAGATATTCTTTGGTAGTTCTTTGTGGTTTCATGTTTTGAGAAATGGTCTTTGGATAAAAACGGGGGAATTATTCAGGGATGTTTATTGGACAAATTTACCAGATAGTGACGGAATTCATCCGTATCGTAATTCGCTATTCCCTCGATCCGCTGAACGATCTGTCCCTTGGGGTCAAGAATCAGGGTGGTTGGAATAGCTTCCGAGGCAAAGGCTGGAGGTAATGGCCCGGCGGGTAGGTACACGGGAAAGGTAAAAGATTTTCCCTGCACGAAATTCCGGGCTTTCTGGTCGGAATCGTCCATAGAAAGCATCACGAAGGCAATTTTGCTTCGATCCACTGATTTATAAAGTTTCTGGATGGCGGGCATCTCGGCCCGGCAGGGGGGACACCAGGTGGCCCATTGGTTAAGGAAAACCACCTTCCCTTGTAATTCGCTCAATTCAACCACGTTTCCATCCAGCGTACGGAGCGACACTTGGTAAGGATATCTATCTGTGGATAGGTTTTCATCAGCAATTTTTCCCGACTCGGTTGGCGCATTTTTGAGACCCGTCTTGAGGATAAGTTGTTGCAAACCGACGATGGCCCTTTTGCCCGCATCGGTGAAGAAAAGCAAACCAGCCAGCCCCGCCCACAACGCATATTCCAGCCAAACGCGTTCCTGCTTGCTCATGATATTTCAGGAATAAATTGTTGAATGTCGAAAGGCTGGAAAATCAATGCACCGTCATGCTCTTGACCTTGCCGCCGTCCACGTTTTCCAATGCCGACTGGCTGACAAAGGCCTGCCCGTCGATGTCGAAAATGGCGTCCATCAGGCGGCTCAGCTCCAGGCGTGTCACGATGACGTACAACACATCGTGGGTTTCTTCCTGTTCGCCGCGCTTGCCGAAGCCCTGATGACTCTGCAGACTCGTCACGCCCCAGCCTTTTTCCTGAATACTCTGCCGGATTTCGGTGAACCGCCTGGAGACAATCATCACAGCCGTGTACTGCTCGATGCCGTTGACAATGAAGTCAATGGTTTTGAAGGCTGCGAAATAAGTCAGCATGGAATACAGCGCCGATTCGACGCTTAGAAAAAAGGCCGCTGCTGCGAAAATGACCACGTTGAGCAGCAGAATTACGTCGCCAACTTTTAAAAAGCGCGATTTGCGGCTAATCATCAGCGCCAAGGCCTCCGTGCCGTCCAGCACCGCCCCGCCGCGCATAGCCAGACCGATGCCCGCTCCGATAAAAAAGCCCCCGAAAACTGCCGTCAATAGCGGATCCGGGGTCACATCGGGGTACGGCACCACCAGCAGACAGAGGGCCAGGCCCGCAATGGCCAGCACGCTGCGGATGGCAAAGATGCGCCCAATAAAGCGGTAGGCCATGACAATGAAAGGCAGGTTGACGAGCGGAATCAGCACCGCCAACGAGATACCAAACAGCTCGCTCAGTAGCATCGATATGCCCGTGGCCCCGCCGTCGATGAAGTTGCTGGACATCAGGAAGCCTTTCAGACCCATGCCTGTGCTTCCGATGCCCAGCAAAACCAGGAAGGTATCTTTCAGTATAAAGCCGATTCTTTTTTTTCTTGTCTTGGTCATCTTAGGTTTGAAAGCTGGGGTCAGCGACCCCATTTTGGTTTTACATGATAAGCGGCGCGCTGAGCATTGGCCTCGTCGACACCCTGTCTTTGGCTGTCATTGACAGTAGTTCCCGCCAGAATTTGCGAATAAAATCCCACTCGGCCCGGGAGGTTCCTTCATGTGCCCGCGCCACACGCAGCAGGATTTTGATAAACCGCTTCCTGGTTTCGCGGTTAATTTCAATTCCTTCCCCCGTCATGCGTTTCATGCCGGCCTCATAGGCCTCAGTCGTGCTGTAGCCGAAATTATCCCGCAGGAAAAAGCCGCAGATCGCCAGGTCGCCGTTCGGCTCGTTGGCCAGCATTTCGCGAACAGCTTTAACTTCCTCCTTTTGGAGTTCGCCGTAGAGTTTAGAAAGAGCATAAATGACGCTGCCCAACCCCATCAACAAATCAGGTGAATTCATGACGTTTTGATTTTTTGTAGTACACTTATTTTTTTGTTTTTAAAAATTAGAAAGCGTGAGGTTCAGGAAAAGGAGCGGAGTGCCAACTGGTGGAATACGCGTTCGTCGAGCCGGTAGCGATCGTTAAACGTCAGGCTGCTGCGGGCGGTAAATAGCGCGTAGTTGACCGCATTATAAAGAAGCCAGTAAGACAGCTTGGCTTCCAGCATCCGTTCTTCCAGCCGCAATCGTTCCCGGGCCATCTTCGCCAATTGCGTCGGAATGGCCAGTTCTTTCAAGAGCACTGTGTCCGACTCAGTAGGGGCGATTTCCTGAAAATGTTCGTATACTTTCGTAGTCAGGGTATGCCTAGTCGTGAGGTGTTCGGCGATCAGGTCACGCAGGTGCTCCTGAAATACTTCGATTGTAAGCGCGCTGTGGTGAATATTGCGGATTTCTGATCGAGTCTGGCGAGTCCGCTCCGGTGCAATGGCGCTTTTGGGTGGCTGCTTCTTTTTGTGGCCTCCGGCCCACCGCCCCAGCCACGACTGGTATTCTTCCAGGTCGGCGAACGGATCGGCCCAGCCCATGAGTCCGTTTTGGCAGAGGTTTCGGTATAGGCTGCTGCCCAGCCGGGTGGCGGGATCGAGCAGGGCGGACAGCGATTGCCCCTGAATACTGAAGGGTGTCTTTCCGTTGTAGCTGTTGGTCAGCGTCAGGCAGCGGTGAACGGCTTCGCCGCCAATCTGAACGGTTTCGGGCAACACGATGCATATGCTGAATTCTCCGGTAACCGTATGTTTGGCAACCAATTGATATTCGGGCACTAATTCATCGATCACCTCTTGTATGGCAGCATTGGGCACAACGGTATAATCCGCGCTCTGAATGCCGAACAGGGTTTTACGCCCGTTGGGAATATGGCCCACCACCAACTGCTGTCGGTCTGTTGCCATGATATCGTATCCGGGTAGCAGGTCCGTCAGCCACATTGACTCAATCGGGTAGCAGACGTCTTTCCAGTAGCCCGTGATGCGAGGTTCCGTGCTAATATAAGTCATAAAACTTGCGTTTTTATTTTTACAGTTGTAAATTTACAGCCATAAATCATTCTTTCAAAATATGAAGGACTTGTTTATCATATTTTGACTAAAAGTGCCAATGATCATGAATATATTTCAATCACTTAGCCAAAAAGTGAAAATGGCAGCCTTATCATTCCTGGTCATGGTATTCGTAGTCCTGTATGCCTTGCGCGTCGATACAAAGACGCAGAATATGGATGACGCCGTCGAGGCAGTATATAGGGATCGTTT
>JBBSSJ010000090.1:0-15900 GCA_038242095.1 Cytophagales bacterium | reverse complement strand
GACGCTGGACCGCGAACAGATGTACAGCTTTGGGCACCGACCGCCTACGCTGCAACGGGTGCGCCTCGGGGCTGATGAAACGGGTAAGGTAACGGCCATGAACCATTCGGCCATCGCCGAAACCTCCCAATTTGAAGACTACACGGAAGTGGTCGTTAATTGGTCGAATATTCTTTACCCGGCCGAAAACACGCTTTTGGAATACCAACTCGTGCCGCTCGATGTATATAGTCCGCTGGATATGCGGGCACCGGGGGGAAGCACGGGCGTTCACGCCATCGAATGCGCGATGGATGAACTGGCCTACAAACTCAACATCGATCCCCTGCAACTGCGCTTGATCAACTACGCGGAGCGCGACGTATCTGAGGATAAGCCTTTTTCCAGCAAAGAATTGCGAGAGTGCTACCGGCAGGGCGCCGAGAAGTTCGGCTGGTCAAAGGGGCAACCCGCGCCGCGCAGCATGAAGCGCGGTACCAAGTTGGTGGGTTACGGCATGGCGACCGGAATTTGGGACACGATGACGGTCCCGGCCCGCGCCGAAGCGATACTGACCAAGGATGGAAAAATCAAAGTAAACAGTGCCACGGCCGATATCGGCACGGGTACCCTGACGGTCATGACCCAAATCGCGGCGGACCAATTCGGCCTGTCGGTCGAAGACGTTACTTTTGAATACGGCGACAGCGATCAGGCTTTTGCGCCCATAGAAGGCGGCTCGTTTACGGTTTCGTCGGTGGGTTCGGCCGTGGCAAAAGCCTGTCAGGCGTTGCGAAAAAAGCTAATCAAGCGAGCGGCCCGGATGGAGAATGTATCGCTCGATGAAGACGAAATGGCAGAGGTGAAATTCGAGAAGTACCAGGTCATCCTGAAAAATGATCCGGCGATTGCCGTCACATACGCCGACCTGATCGTCGACCACAATGGGAAAGCCATCAAAACCAGCACGACCTCGATTCCCAATGTATTCAAGTTGAAAAAATATACCCGTGCTGCCCACAGCGCGGCCTTCGTCGAAGTGGAAGTTGACGAGCAGTTGGGCGTCATCAACGTCACCCGCGCCCTGACGGCCGTGGCAGCCGGGAAAATCATCAATCCCAAAACAGCCAAAAGCCAAATTGTGGGCGCGATGATCTGGGGGATTAGCAAAGCCCTCCGCGAGGAAACCATCAGCGACCACCGCTTTGGTAAGTACATGAATCCTAATTTGGCTGAGTACCACTTGCCCGTTCACGCCGACATTCACGACCTCGACGCAATTTTTGTGGAAGAGCACGATGACATTGTCAACCCACTGGGTGCCAAGGGGGTAGGCGAAGTGGGTATCGTGGCGCTGGCCCCGGCGATTGCCAACGCCGTATTTCATGCCACCGGTAAGCGGGTGAATCACTTGCCGATTCACTTTAATGATCTATTGTAGATAGATAGAAGGGGCGAAGTCGATTTTCACAAACTTCATTTTCTATTTGTAATAATCTTAATATTAAATATGATAAAGAACGCTGGATGAATAACCGTCCGGCGTTTTTATTGGCAATAAGAAACTATTGTACATATATCGTGTTTGTAAACTTATTATTCACGGTAAGTCCCTGTAATTTAAAGCCTGCCCAAGCGAAACAAGTCTACTCATTTGGGGGATTCGGGCACAGTTTCCAGGAGTTTGTTTCCATCTGTTCGTTCATGCGTGTATTTTTTCTGTTCTGTTGTTTTTGGATTCTAGGAAGTTCTTTCAACCTGCTTATTGCCCAAAATAATCCGTCGGACACCCTGTCTTCGGCCGCTACTCTGGAAGAGTGCATCCAATATGCCCTGTCGCACCAGGTGGACCTCCGGCAGGCCCGTATCGACGAGCAGATTGTGGACCGAACCATCAAAAGTCGTTTGGCCGACTGGTACCCGCAGCTCAACCTTAACTATAACATCCAGCATTATTTGCAGCTCCCGGTGCTGCTTTTTCCCGACCTCAATAACCCGACGGGTCCCCGCCGCGAAATTAGGACCGGTGTTCCCAATGCTTCGACGGCAGCGCTTTCACTGACCCAGAACATTTTTAGCCGCGACGTGCTGCTCGCCAGCCGCACTGCCCGCGATGTACTGAACCAGGCCTCGCAGAACACGACCAATATCAGAATCGATGTTACCGTCGACGTCAGCAAGGCATTTTACGATTTGCTACTGACTACGCAACAGCAAGATATTCTTAAAGCCCAGATCGAGCGCCTTTCCCGTAACCTGAAAGACGCCACAAACCAGTTCAACGCGGGTATCGTGGATAAAACCGACTACAAGCGGGCTACGATTGCCCTCAA
This sequence comes from Cytophagales bacterium, assembly GCA_038242095.1. Taxonomy (GTDB): domain Bacteria; phylum Bacteroidota; class Bacteroidia; order Cytophagales; family Spirosomataceae; genus Persicitalea. The sequence goes on along the minus strand of JBBSSJ010000090.1, from coordinate 13,588 downwards.
CAATGCCACCGCCCAACTGCTGCAAGCCCGTCAGCAGGCCGTCGCGCGGGAGGCTGTGCTCAAAAACCAAATGGGTTACCCGGTCGAGAGATCGCTGGTCATCACGTACGACAGCACCCGGCTGGAAATAGATGCTCGACTCGATACCAATCTGGTGGCCAACTACCAAAACCGCATCGAGTACCAGCGACTCCAAACTCGCCGGGCGTTGCTGCGCTCCGAAATTGACTACGCGCGCTGGGCTTTCCTGCCGAATCTCTCGTTTTTCCTCAACTACAATCTCAATTACCAGAATACTGATTTCGTCAAGTTATACAGCCGCTCTTTTCCTAACTCCCTGTTTGGACTGACGCTTTCGTTGCCGCTGTTTCAGGGGGGCAAGCGGCTGCAAAACATCCACATCGCCGAGCTCCAATTCGAGCGATCGGATTGGGATATGGTTGGCCTGAAAAACGACATCGACAGTGAATTTCAGCGCACCCTGGCGCAGTACAAAAGTGATCGGATCAATTACCTGACCTTGCAGGAAAACGTCACCCTCGCCCGCGAGGTCTACGACGTGATTCAACTGCAATACAAATCGGGCGTAAAAACCTACCTCGACGTATTGATCGCGCAAACGGAATTACGCACGTCAGAGTTTAATTTTATTAATGCGCAATACCAGACGATCAGCAGCAAAATTGATGTGGAGAGAGCGCTAGGTACAGTGAACAATTGACAGTTGACAATTATTTTGAAAAGCCCTATTTGAGAAATGCACACGCCGGAATAGGATCGGCAACCAAAAAAACATGAATAAAGAATTTACTATCCTCATCGCTGGTCTCGCGCTCTTGTCCGCTTGCGGCGGGAAAGAAGAAAAGCCTAAGGCGCCTACCGAAGTAGCGGTCGCTACCACCAAAGTAACGCGGGGTGAGGCGGTGGCCTACGACGAGTACCCCGCTTCGGCCACCCCCCTTAAAACGGTGGAGGTACGCGCGATGGCCAGCGGCTACGTGACGGGCATGTCGTTCGAGGACGGGCAGCATGTCCGTAAGGGGCAGCGGCTCTACCAAATCGACCAGCAGCAGGTACAGGCCTCGGTAGACCAGTCCACGGCCAACCTGCGCGTGGCGGAAGCCAACCAACGCCTGGCCCAAAAGGACGCCGAGCGTTACATGGAGTTGGATAAAAATGAGGCCATCGCCAAGCAAGTACTGGATAATTCACTCGCCCGGCTCGAAACTTCCAAGTTGCAGGTGCAGGCCGCGCAGGCCACCGTGCAGCAATCGCGCTCGGGGCTAAAATACACCAGCGTTACGGCGCCCATTTCGGGTACGATCGGCATTTCGCAGGTGCAGCTCGGTGCGTTGGTGACTACGAACCAAACGCTGCTCAACACCCTCTCGACCGACGACCCGATGGCGGTGGATTTTGGGGTGGACCAAAAAGAGATCGTGCGCTTCACCAATCTTTTGGCCCAAAATAAAAATCCCCGTGACTCCACCTTCCAGCTTACCATGCCCGACGGCAGCCGGTACCCGCTCGCTGGCAAAATCGAACTTCTCGACCGCGCCGTAGACGCTCAAACGGGTACCATCAAAACCCGCCTGGTTTTCCCCAACCCCAAGGGAATGCTGAAAGCGGGCATGACCGTTAACGTTCGCGTGAAAACCGATGGCAGCAGCAATAATTCTCTGCTTATTCCTAAAAAGGCCTTGGTTGAGCAAATGGGCGAGTACTTCGTGTACGCCGTGCAGGGCGACAGCGTCATCCAGCAAAAAGTCCAGACCGGCACCACCATCCGCGATCAGGTCGTAATCCGCCAAGGCCTGGAAGAAGGAACCGAAATTGTAACGGAAGGAATTCAGAAGTTGAAAAATGGTACCAAGGTGAAACGTGGCGGGGATGGGCCAACCGGGGCGCCGGAGCGGATTAACGGTCAACGGTGAACGGCTGCAGCCGACTTCATTTGAGCTAAAACCACAGCTATTTTATAAGAAAATCAATGGCGAAAAACCGTTGACCTTTAACCGTTGACCGTTAGCCGCAAAAAATATGTTCGCAGAAAAATTCATAAATCGTCCCATCCTGGCCATCGTAATTTCGCTGGTGATACTGCTGGTAGGGACACTGGCGATTATTAGCCTGCCGATCAGCCAGTACCCGGATATTACGCCGCCGACGGTGCAGATTTCGGGTACTTATACCGGGGCCGACGCCTCCACGGTGGAGCAGACCGTCACGACGCCCATTGAAACGCAGGTGAACGGGACACCGGGCATGAGCTATCTGTCCAGCACCAGCACCAACGACGGGCGTACGTCCATCAATGCGGTTTTCGAGGTAGGCACGGACGTGAACATCGCCGCTTTGGATTTACAGAACCGCGTTAGTGTGGCCGCGCCGCAGTTGCCCAGCGAGGTGACGCGCCTGGGTCTGATCGTGCGGAAGCGTAATCCAAGCATCCTGATGCTGGTAGCGATGTATTCGCCCGACAAGACGCACGGGGTGGACTTCATCAGCAATTACGCCAACATCTACGTGAAGGAGGCGCTTTTGCGGGTGAAAGGCGTGGGCGATATTTTTAGCCGCGCCGACGATTTCAGTATGCGCATCTGGCTGCAACCCGATAAAATGGCGCAGTTGGGTATCGCCTCCGGCGAAGTAATTTCGGCATTGCAGGAGCAAAACCTGCAGGTTGCCGTCGGTTCGGTCGGCGCCCCGCCGCAGAACGACGCCCAGACGTTTGAGTACACCGTTTTTACTAATAGCCGCCTGTCGTCGGCGGAGGAGTTTGGTAATGTCATCGTCCGCACCCGGCCCGACAATGGTGCTTTAGTGTACCTTAAAGACGTGGCTCGGGTGGAATTGGGCAGGTTCAGCTACAACAACAATTCTTTCGTGGACGGCAAACGCGCCAGCTATCTGCTGGTGTACGAAGCCCCTGGCAGTAACAGTCTCGAAACTGCTCAGGGCGTCTATGACAAGATGGACGAGTTGAAAAAATCCTTCCCCAACGACGTAGAATACATGGTGCCTTTCGAGGCCGTTTCGGTGGTGAAAGTGTCGATCAAAGAAGTACTCGAAACGCTCATCGAAGCGCTTCTGCTGGTAATTTTGGTGGTGTTTTTGTTTTTGCAAAGCTGGCGGGCCACGCTCATTCCGCTGCTGGCCATTCCGGTATCGATCGTCGGTACCTTCATTTTCTTCATACCGCTGGGCTTCACCATCAACACCCTGACGATGTTTGGTTTTGTGCTGGCGATCGGTATCGTGGTCGACGACGCCATCGTGGTGGTGGAAGCCGTGCAGCATTATATGGATGAAGAAGGTATTTCAGCCAAAGAAGCGACTAAGAAGGCCATGAAGGATATTTCCGGGCCGGTAATCGCCATTGCGCTGATTCTTGCGGCGGTGTTTGTGCCGGTAGGTTTTATTCCCGGCATCGTCGGGCGGCTGTACCAGCAATTCGCCATCACCATTGCCATTTCGGTGATTCTTTCGGCCTTCGTTGCCCTCACGCTGACGCCCGCTTTGTGCGCCTTGCTCATGAAACCCATGAACCTCAACGAGGATTCGCGCGGCTTGAATAAGTTCTTTTACAAATTCAACACTTGGTTTGGCCGCGTGACGGATCACTATTCGGAAGGAGTCAGGAAGTCGATCCGTAAGGCACCGCTGGTGATCGTGGGGTTAATTTGCCTTTATTTGGTTACAGGATTGTTGTTCAAAACCAAACCCAGCGGCTTTATTCCCCTGGAAGACGGCGGACGGCTTTTCCTGACCTACGAACTACCCGAGGCGGCATCTACCAGCCGCAGTCTTGCCACGCTGGACACGCTGATGAAGATCCTGGACAACACGCCGGGCATCAACCACTACGCGGGTTTGGGTGGACTGAACGTGGTGACTTTCGCTTCAAAATCCAACAGCGGCACTATTTTCTGTCAGTTAGATGACTGGGGCGACCGCACGGATGATTCCCTCAAAGTCGAAGGTTTAGCTGCGACGATTCGGAAAAAGGTGGCCGGATTGAAGGAAGCCAACGTGGTCGTTATTACGCCGCCCGCCATTCCGGGTCTGGGCCGAACGGGTGGTTTCAGTTTTGTGGTCGAGCAGCAGGAAAGCAACGACGATATCCAGCAGTTCGAGAAAGTAGTTCAGGACATGACGGCCGCCGCCAACGAGCGGCCCGAAATCAGCGGGGCGTTCTCCTTCTTTACCGCCCGCACGCCCGGCTACCAACTGGATGTGGACCGCGCCAAGGTGAAGCAGTTGGGTGTGTCGCTTTCGGAGGTGTACAGCACGCTGCAAACGTATTTGGGTAGTCGCTACGTCAATGACTTCTCGATTTATGGCCGCAACTTCCGCGTCGTGGCGCAGGCCGATACCAACTACCGCAAAAACATCGACGCCCTTGGCAAGTACTACGTCCGTAACCAGGGCGGGCAGATGGTGCCCATCAGCGCGTTGGTATCGCACAAAATGGTGGAAAGCGCGCCGCTCATCTCGCACTACAATCTCTTCCGCTCCACCGAATTGAACGGCAACCCGGCCCCCGGCTACAGCAGCGGCGAGGCCATCGACGCCCTGTGTGAGGTGGCCGCCAAGGTCCTGCCCATTGGCTACGGCTACTAATTTACGGGGCTAAGTCTGGAAGAAATAAACGCCGGGTCGAGTACTTTTTACATTTTCGGCCTGTCGATTTTGTTTGTCTTCCTGTTTCTGGCGGCTTTGTACGAAAGCTGGTCGGTACCCTTTGCGGTGCTGCTGGCCGTACCCATCGGGGCATTCGGGGCCATCGTGACGCTGTCTTTGTTCAAGGGACTTTCCAACAACATTTACGCCCAAATCGGCCTTTTAACCCTCATCGGCCTGGCTGCTAAAAACGCCATTTTGATCGTAGAGTTTGCCAAGGAACGCGTCGATCAGGGTGAATCCATCCGACAGGCCACGATGGAGGCGGTGCGGTTGCGGCTACGGCCCATCATCATGACTTCATTGGCCTTCATTCTGGGCGTGCTACCCCTGGCCTTTTCCAGTGGCGCGGGCGCAGCGGCCCGCCAAACCATCGGCTGGACGGTGTTGGGCGGGATGGTTGCCGCTACCTTGCTCGCCATTTTCGTGGTGCCGGTGCTGTTTTCTAGTATTGGGAAAGTGGCCTACGGAAGGAAGGATTTGGATGAAGTGGGGGAGGGGGCGGCGTAGTTTCGTCTTTTCTCTTGAGTTGGATCGCACGGTCGGCCGCTGCCGTTGCAAACGCGAAGTGATGACCGCGCCCGATTGCAAATCGTGGCGAGCGAGGTGTCTTGAGGGTGAAATGGTTTGGATGAAGTGATGGAGTTTTGAGTAAATATAATTCAGTATAATCTTTTTGGCTTAATGCCTTTTTATTAACTATGGTTTAGCTTTTTCGGTAAAAAAAATACATGTAGCTAAAAAAGAGTTAACTATGATTTTTTTGAATTAAGATTATGAAAATAGTTGGAGGGATATCCGTCCTTTTTGTAGTGGTTTTACTATATTCATGTGGAAGTACCAATACTTCCAAAAATGAGAAAAAGGAAGAAATGGGCGTAACAAGCAGTGAAAGTAGCGATGTGATTGTGAACTTATCAGAAATAGTTGGAAAACCTTTGAGTGAAGTTGAAAAACTTTTAGGAAAGGCCAATAAAATAGAAAAGGCAAAACCTAGTGGAACTCCATGTAAAGAGAATCCATGCGACAAAGCTTTTTTTGACTCCGAAAAAATCGAAATTCTGTTTATAAATGGTAAGGCTGACTGGATAACTATCAACGATGTTAGCAAATATCCCTTGGATGAAAACAACATTAAGCTGTTGGGGTATCCAAAATCAAGTCCTAGCTTTTCTAATCCATCAACTGTGATTAGGTGGAGTAATGTGGATGGTATTAAAGAAATTGACTTTTTTAATAATGGTTCTGGGAAAATTGAATATATCTATGTGAAGGTCAAAACTGAATAGGTTTATTAAATAACTACAAAGTCATTATTAGCGAGATGAAAATTTGAAGGACAGATAGTTGTAGAAATATTTACAACTATATCACTTGGGTATTTGATGTCGGAATAACAAATTGCCCCACCTTTGCCCGACTCACTTTCCTTTCAGCTTGCCAGAGATCGTATTTTTTTTCAAGTTTAGCCACAGATCTGCGCTCGTGCTGAATGCTCCGGAAAGTTTTATCGCTATCTCCTGGCTGATGCCGGAACGATGGTTTAAAATAAGCGAAAGCGTTCGGCGGTGTACACCCAGACCATCGGCAATTTCTGTAATCGTGCAGGCCTGTCCGGTTTCTTCACGTAAGCCTTTAATCATGCCTCATAATATCGCGCCGGGATGCGTGGGTAGACGGGCGAGCTGAGCTTACCATAATTTTCTGAATATTTCAAAGTCGAGAGCCGGACATTTCAAAGTTGGGGGCGGGATATTTCAAAGTTGGAGGCGGGATATTTCAAAGTTGGGGGCCGGATATTTCAAAGTGGATAGTCGGATAATTCAAAATCAATACGTACATTTAGGGAAAGTCCTCCCTATTCGTATGCTGATCTCCCGACAAATTGAGGCCGCAATCAGGAACCTTCAAAGCAAGTACCCCATTCTTGCCATCACGGGACCAAGGCAATCCGGCAAGACTACGCTTCTAAAAAGTCTTTTTACGGACTACACCTACGTTTCGCTCGAAAATCCCGATATCCGGGCGTTCGCTGAAAACGATCCCGTCGCTTTTCTTGCTACCTATCCCGAACGCGTGATTTTCGACGAAGTGCAGCGGGTACCGGCGCTTCTCTCTTACCTCCAAACCATCGTGGATGCTTCGGGGCAGATGGGACAGTTTATTCTGTCGGGGTCGCAAAATTTTCAGTTGCTTCACCAAATTTCTCAGAGTTTGGCCGGTCGGGTAGCCTTGTTTAAACTCTTGCCTTTCGATTTTACCGAGCTCGACGCCGAGAAGTTGCTACCCGACGCTTACCCGGAAACACTGATCAGGGGTTTCTATCCGGCTATTTTTGACCGTCAAATTCCGCCCACCGTTTTCTACGCCAATTACCTGCAAACCTATGTGAAGCGGGATGTGGTGGAGTTGATCAATGTCAAAGACCTTCGCCTTTTTCGGACATTCATTAGCCTGTGCGCCGCCAGAGTTGGGCAATTGCTCAATCTCAATTCTCTGGCCAACGAATGCGGTATTTCTCAGCCCACCGCCAAAGCATGGCTCTCGGTTTTAGAAAGTAGCTACCTTATTTTTCTGCTTCCGCCTTATTTTAGGAATCTGAGTAAAAGGGTTGTAAAGACACCCAAGCTGTATTTCTACGATACCGGTCTGCTGTGTCATTTGCTGGCCATTCGCGATGTTGAAACGCTTCAACTGCATCCCTCCAAAGGAGCGCTGTTTGAAAACATGATCATCGCCGAAAAAATGAAGCAAACCTTTCATCGCTATACTCACGAGGAGTACTACTTTTGGCGGGATGCGGCCGGACATGAAGTGGATTTACTAAAACCTACAGGATTGCGGTTTGATATTTATGAAATAAAATCTACCCAGACGATTGTGTCAGAACATTTTAAGGGGTTGGCTTATCTTGAAACTATTGCACCGGAGGCCGTTGGGGAAAAGACGCTGATTTATGGGGGATTGGAAGATCAGAAACGGACGGCGTATTGGGTGAAGGGTTGGCGGAGCGTTTGATGGGACGTTCTTGTCACAGGCCATTGGATTAGTCAAACGGGCGAGCCGCCCGTACCACATGTTGCGCGGCAACCAAACCTACCGTACATTGGTGACTTTGTTTTTACCCTCCCTCCACCATGCTCCTCACGCCCAGGACTCCCGCCAAATCCCTCGATCCCGCCTACAAGCTACGCCCCGAGCGCGAGCAAATCGAACACTTCAAGGAGAGTTTCAAAACCCTGTTTGGCCACATCGATGAGCGGGAGAGCGAGGAGAACGTGAAGGATCACCTCATGGATTTCCTGAAAGCGGTGTACTACCAGGAGAGCTACCTGGTTGCGCCCAAGGGGAAGACGGACTTCGTGATTCACCTGGGCAAGGACGCGGCGAGTCCGTCGGGGGTGCTGTTCGAGGTGAAGCGCCCGGCCAATCGCAGCGAGATGGTGAGCCGCGAGAATCTGAACACCAAGGCCTTTCACGAGCTGCTGCTGTACTACTTTCAGGAGCGTTCCCGCGACCATAATTCCGACCTGCGGCACTGCGTGGTGACCAACGTGTACGAGTGGTACATTTTCGACGCCGCACTGATCGACCGCGTGTTTTACCGCAACGCCCACCTGCAACGCGAGTACAAAGCCTGGGCGTCGGGGCAAAAGGTGAGCAAGAACAACGACCTCTTTTACAACGAAATCGCCAAACCTTTCCTGGCCGAACTGGATGAGGAAATCCCGTTTACGTACTTCGACCTCCGTACTTTCCAGAAGAACCTCAATGACGGCGACCCGACCAACGACAAGGCGCTGCTGCCGCTCTATAAGATCCTGTCGCCCGCGCACTTGCTTATAGCTGCCCGCCGCTACCGACAGCAACCGCCTCAATCCGCGCTTCTATACCGAATTGCTGCACCTGATCGGTTTGGAGGAGACGAAGGAAGGCAATAAAAAAGTGATTCGGCGCAAGGCGGCGGGACTGCGCGACGAGGGTTCGCTGCTGGAAAATACCATTATCGAACTCGAAACGTCCAATAAACTCGCGCACCTCAGCGATCCCGGACAGTACGGAAGTACCCACGACGAACAAAGCTTCAATGTGACGCTGGAACTTTGCATCACCTGGGTCAACCGGATTTTGTTTTTGAAACTGATGGAATCGCAACTGGTGAAGTACCACCGGGGCGACCGCGCTTATGCTTTCCTGAACGGTGACACGCTGGCCGATTTTGACGAACTGTATCGGCTGTTTTTTCGGATGCTGGCCAAGCGCCCGGCGGATCGGCACGCTTCTATTCAGCAAAAGTTTGGCCGGGTGCCGTACCTTAATTCTTCGCTGTTCGAGATTACGGAACTGGAAGATGCCACGATCAACATCAACACCCTCGACAGCAGTCTGACGCTGCCGCTGCTGCGGCAATCGGTGCTGCGCGGGAATCCCGCCTACCGCGCCCGCACTGAACTGCGGGCGCTCGACTACTTGTTTGCGTTTTTGGATGCCTACGATTTTGCGTCCGAGAGCGGCGATGATATTCAGGAGAAAGACCGCGCGCTGATCAACGCCAGCGTGCTGGGTTTGATTTTTGAAAAAATAAACGGCTATAAAGACGGCTCGTTCTACACGCCGGGCTTCATTACGGAGTACATGTGCCGCGAGACGATCCGCAAGGCCGTAGTGCAAAAGTTCAACGATGCCCACGGCTGGCAGTGCGCCGACTTCGCCGCCTTGCAGGACCAGGATTTCGACCGCACCACCGCCAACGAACTCATCGACTCGCTCCGCATCTGCGACCCGGCGGTGGGTTCGGGGCATTTTCTGGTGTCGGCGCTCAATGAGCTGATTGCCATCAAGAGCGAACTCGGGATTTTGCAGGATCACGCGGGCCGTCGGCTCAAAGGGTACCTGATTCGGGTGGTGAACGACGAACTGCTGGTGCTGGACGAGGAAGACGACGCGCCCTTTACCTATTTCCTGCAAGAAGCCACTAGCAAGCCCACCGCCGAGCGGCAGCGGGTGCAGCGGCTACTTTTTCACGAAAAGCAGGTCCTGATCGAGAATTGTCTGTTCGGCGTAGACATCAATCCCAACTCGGTCAAAATATGTCGGTTGCGTTTGTGGATCGAGTTGTTGAAAAACGCTTACTATACCGAAGAATCGGGTTTTTCGGAGCTGGAAACGCTGCCCAACATCGACATCAACATCAAGCAGGGCAACAGTCTGCTGAGCAAGTTCAGCCTGACCGAAGATCTCAGCGACGTGTTTCGCAAGCAGAAATTCAGTCTGCAAACTTACAAGAATGCCGTAGCCGCCTACAAAAGTACCGCCGACAAGGACGCCAAGGCCGAGTTGCAGCGCTTCATCGACGACATCAAGGCGCAGTTTCGCGAGACGGTCATCAACCGCGACCCGCGCCGTAAGCGGCTTTCCGCCAAGCGCGGCGAGCGCATCCTGCTCGACAACAACGTGGACATTTTCGGGACGCCCATCAAAGATCCCAAACTGGTGCAGATGGAGAAAAAGCGCCTCGATAAGCTGATCGCCCAAATCGAAACCGAAATAGCCGAGGTGGAAAACAATGCGCTGTACCGGGGCAGTTTCGAGTGGCGGTTCGAGTTTCCTGAGGTACTTGATGAGCAAGGCAACTACGTCGGGTTCGATGCCGTCATTGGGAATCCGCCGTATATCCGAATTCAGGAATTACAAAGTGAAACCAAGATTGTTGATTATTACAAAAGAAGCTTCCAGACTTCAAAATATGGCAACTATGACATCTACGTTCTTTTTGTAGAACTTGGTATTACAATCTCGCGTCAAGCCGGAAAATTGTGCTATATTCTTCCTAATAAATTTCTGAATGCAAATTACGGCGGACCGGTCAGGAAATTTATTTCCGACAATAATTATCTGAATGGTTTAGTACACTTTGGTCACGCCCAGGTTTTTGATGATGCTACGACCTACACTTGTATTATTTCTTTGGCTAAAAAGAAAATTGATTTTTTTAAATATCAAAAAATAGATGATTTAGAGTCTTGGCACTCAGTCGAAAAGGAATTCTCAAATGTTGCGACTTCCACGCTTTCAGAAAAAGAGTGGCATATTTTAGAAGGAGCAGAACTTTCACTTTTTCAAAAGATAAACAAAAAAAACACCACACTTGAACAGGCTACCGAGCGGATATTTCAGGGACTCAAAACTAGTGCGGATAAAATTTATATTGTTGAGGAGTTGAGCCGTGAGTTCAGCAAGATCAAAATATTTTGTCCCTTCAATTCTCAGGAGTATTGGCTGGAAGAAGATTTACTTTTTACTTTGATCAAAGGAGGGGATAGTAAAGCTTTTAAAATTTTGGAAACCAATAGACTTATTCTTCACCCATACAGCACTGAAAATGCTGAACTCTATGATGAAAAATTCCTTTCAGAAAGATTACCATTGACTTGGCATTACTTGAATACCCATAAATCATATCTGGAAAATAGGGAAAACGGTAAAATGAAGGGAGAGAAATGGTATGGTTATGTCTATCCAAAAGCTTTGGATGTTATCCATAAACCAAAAATTTTCACCCCTGATATAGCACTCCGAGCTTCATTCTCTTACGATAATGATGGATCGAAGTTTTTCACGGGCGGAGCAGCTGGTGGCTACGGAATTATTCCAAAACCCCAATTCAGTCATCTTTATCTTTTGGCTTTGCTGAATTCAAAGATCACAACTTGGGCAATCAGTAAAACCTCTACCCAGATGAGAGGAGGCTATTTTAGTTTCGAGAGTCGTTTTATCAAATCGCTTCCAATAAGTAATCTGTCGGAAGGAGAGCAGGTACCTTTTGAATATATCGTCAACCAAATTCTAACCCAAAAATCCCTCGACTCCGCCGCCGACACCACCGCCCTGGAAGTTGAAATAGACCAACTGGTGTACGCGCTCTACGGCCTGACGGCGGAGGAGATTGCTTTGGTGGAGGGGTAGGGGACTGGATAGGCGTTTGGAAAGGTTTTCTGAAAAATCTATTTTACCCGCTCGTTGTTATAACCGGGTAAAACGTAATTCCACAAAACATTGAGCAAACCGATATGGACAGCATCGTCATAGATCCCGAGATTTTGAGTGGCACGCCCTTCTTCCGGGGAACACGGGTGCCCGTAAAAACCATGCTCGATTACTTAGCCAGCGGCGCTTATACCATGCAAGATTTTCTGGAAGACTACCCTTCTGTGTCTGCTTTGGATGCCAAAATAGTATTTGAGTCGTTGGGGAGTCAATGCTAAGTATTGAGAACACTCAGGTATAAAACGCTACCTCTATAGGTTTCCGGCAATGTAAACATTGAATTCCCCCCCCCCTCACTCCGCATATTCCAGTAAATCTCCCGGCTGGCAGTCGAGCGCCAGACAAATCGCTTCCAGGGTATTGAAGCGAATGGCGCGGGCCTTACCCGTTTTCAGGATCGAGAGGTTGGATAAAGTCAGGCCTACTTTTTCGGAGAGCTCGTTCAATGACATCTTGCGTTTGGCCATCATGACATCCAAATTTACGACGATTGGCATAGCTTAAATGGTTAGTTCGTTGTCGGTTTGAATTTCGATGCCCCGCTTGAAGACCTGGGAAATGATAAAGATCACGCCCGCCAAAAACAGGAATTCGGGTGCGTCGGTATCGCCCTGCCAGCCGCCGCTGCTCCGGTGCAGCCAACCGGAATATTGGACGGTCAGGATGGTCAGTACCCAGGTTGCGGCAATCAGGTAGCTTACTTTTTCGATCAGCAAGGCAATTTCCATGGTAAACGGATTCGACAGATTGATTTTCGACAAGATTCTGATGACCAGAAAGGCGATGTACGCTTTCATGCCAAGCAGCGCCACCATCGACGATACCACCGTCGTGTAACCCCAGAAGCTGGATTGCCGCAGGGACGACAGATCCATTCCTTTGTAAAGATCCGCGGCTGCCTCGGGATTGAAGAGACTCACCGAGTAGGAGAGCAGGATGGCGCCCGCCTTAAAGAGCACGCCCACGAGCACCACCCACGACAGGACGTTCATCACGACCAAGATTTGTTCAGTTCTGGTTTTCATAGCAAGATAGTTTGACTAGTGATTGCGCAAATCTCAATAAAAAATTATTGAATAACAATAAATTTAGATAATTTTTTTAAGTCGCCTTTATTTTCCCCCGATTAACCAATGAGTTTCTGCTCAGGGCTGACACCCCATGAATTCATAGCCACGATTAATACCACTCGATACCCCCTCTCACGGATTCATCTCAATGGTACAAGGCAATGGCCTGTCCCAAAATCTCCTCAATCGTCTCCATCGGCAAATCTTTTTCCGGATCGATCAGCATAATCTTGAATCGCGTGCGGTTTTCGGCCAGCAAGGCCGGGTGGTCGAGTTGACGGCCTTCGGCGAGGGCCAGATAGGGAAGTTGGGCTTTTTGGTGAAATCTCAGGTAACAGAACATTGTCTTCTTGTAATAAAAAACCGGCATTCCCCACTTCCAGGCCGCTACCAGGTTTGGGTCATGGGCCAGGATAATATCATGCAAAGCCAGAAGGCACCCGCGTACGGGCTCTTCCTGCTGCAAGTAGTAATGGTCGAGTGCTGTCATCGTCAGACGGCTACGAATATATCGACCTCGGCTTGCTCGGGATTTTGGGCGCGCGCCCCGTACACTTCGAAGTCGGCGGTGTACTTCCTTTCTAAATCCGAGGCCCAGATTTCCTGCCAGGTTCCGATCACCATGCCTTCCATGATACTGCCTTTCGACAAGTACTTCACATAATCACCGGTAGCGAACGTCTTGCCGACCAGGCCGGCCGGGAGGTTTTCCAGAGTCGATACTTTACAGCCGATCAGGGCCGTATAGGGCTTCGTGTGGTCTTTTTCATAATCGGTGTAGATGCAAT
>JBBSSJ010000089.1:0-15911 GCA_038242095.1 Cytophagales bacterium | reverse complement strand
ATCCCGTTGGCGCGGGCGGCGTCCGCTACTTCCTTCACCAAATCGCCCTTGCCGCCCCGGAAAGGGCTTTTCGTGATATTATACTCCGTAGTTTTGGTGGGCCAAAGGCAAAACCCGTCGTGGTGCTTGGCTACCAGAATGATCGCCTTCAAACCGCCTGCCTTGGCGGCTTTCACAATTTGATTAGCGTCGAAATCTGTGGGATTGAATATAGTGGGATCTGCGTCACCGTAACCCCACTCCTTGTTCTCGAAGGTCGTGGGCGTGAAGTGAATCAGGCCGTATTGCTCCACTTCGTGCCATTGGAGTTGGCGGGGCGAGGGCAGCGGCCCGTAGGGTTTGGGAGGTACCTGCGCCCGGATCGTTTGGCTGGCCAGCAAAAACAGTAGGAGAATTTTCTTCATTTGGGTGTTAGTAAGGCGAAAATCAAGTTTGTAAATATAAAGATTATTTTCGAGGTCAGTCGCCCTCATTCGTTATGACGCTCAAAGAGTACCTTACCTCCGAAGACACCGAATCGGCGCTGCGTTTCACCGTCGGGTCGAGCCTGCCGTTGCTGGTGGGCGCGGCGCTTGGCTACCAGCAGGTGGGCTTGTTCATGTTTCTGGGCGGGCTTTTCGTCTTTGGCATCGATATTCCCATCGCTTTGCCCAAAAAAATGGCCTTCATGGTCGCGGCGGGATTGTTGTCGGCGCTGCTATTCATCGTGTTCACTCAGGTCAAGGATCTTCCTGTCCTGAACGCGCTGCTGCTGTTCGTGGTGTTGTTTGTGCTCAATTTCTTGTCGCCTTTCACGCCCAATTTCAGTATCGTAGCGCTGTTGCTCAACCTGTCGGTTATGATCGGCCTAAGCATGGCGGCGAGCGTACCAACCTTCGCCGACGCCCTGCAGCGGGCGGGTTGGCTGCTGCTTGGCTCGGGCTGGTACACGCTTTACGCACTACTACTTCACCCGCTCCTGCGGCCCCGGCAGCTACGGCGGCGGCTGGAAGAATGCCTGCGCCTGACGGCCGACTACTTCGCTCAACAGGCCGAACTGCTTGATGCCGCTAAACCCGGCGAGGAAGTATTGCTGGCACTGACCGAAAAGCAGGCGAACATCGTAAGCCTGCACCAGCAGATGCGGGAGGCGCTGCTGCGCGAGCCGATCAATGTCACCAATCCCGAGACGTTTATGGGGCAGGCGACCTATTTCCTGGCGAGTTTGGTAGATTTGCTCGAATTGGCGACCGCCTCCGTGCCTTCGTTGCAGACGCTGCCCGACGGCCCCGAGAAAGCACGGGCGTTGCCACTACTCGCCAGGCTGAATGTCAGCATTATGGCGCAACTCCGCCAATTGGCCGACCACCTGGACGATGATCAACCGCCCGCACCCGCCTACGATGCCGAAGCGGAAAAAGACCTGCAACGGTTGACCGAATACCTCGACGGTCTCAAACTGGACTTGCCCGGCCACGCCCAAACGGCCGACGCCTACCGCCCGTTGCGCCGCATTCAACGCAATGTTGAAACCGAGCTTGGGCTGCTTCGCAACCTGTGGAATATCTTGGCACGGCACGAAGTACCACAAGATGTTCTGGTCGACAACGTGCGCCGTTTCGCCATCCGCGAGACCATCGGCTGGGACTACCTGCGGAGCCACTTGTCGATGCAATCGGGCTTTTTCCGTTACGCGCTGCGCATGTCCCTTACGGCCGTGGTGGCCTACTATTTAGCCGTAGCTTTGGGCCTGGGCAACCCAAGCTGGGCGCTGCTAACGGTGCTGGTGATCCTGAAACCTGGTTTCAGCCTGTCCCGGCAGCGGCTGGCGATGCGTACCTACGGCACCGTGGCGGGCGTGGCGGTGGGGCTGGTGCTCTTCTACGTCTTCCGGCCGGGACCGCTGGCGAGTCTGGCAATTTTCGTGGGCTCGCAGTTTTTCGCCTTTTCATTTTTGAAGCGGCAGTATGCCGTCACAACGGGCTTTTTCACGCTATTTATTCTTTTCTTTTACAGCTATTTGCAGCGCGGATTCATGGATACGGCCTACTACCGCCTGTTGGACACGCTGCTGGCGGCGGGCCTGTGTTGGCTGGCTACACGCTTCCTTTTCCCGTTTTGGGAATTGCAAAATCTGCCTAGAAACGTACAAGAGGCCATTCGTGCCAACCGCAATCTGCTGAATAGCGTGCTGGAGCAGGTCAAAGGCGCCCCGCCGACGGGCGGCGATTACAAACTATTCCGCAAAGAAGCTTTCCTCAAAACCGACGGGCTGCTTAACTCCTACCGACTGGCGCAAGTCGAAACACCTGGCCGCACCGAGGCGCTCAGCGGCATTCAGCGGGTAGCGCTGCTGATCTACACTCAGCTCTCGCTCATCGTCAATTTAGGTTTGTTTTTACAAAGAAACCCCAGCTACCGGACGCACGATGGCGAGGTCGAGCGGCAATTGGCGCAAGCGCTAAGCAGCCTCGACGCGCTCATTGGGAGCGGCACCTATTTAGCTGAGCCCGCCGAAGCGGAGGAAACAGGCAACACCGCTCTGGCCAAGCGTCAGCGCGAAGCAGAAGCGCTTTTGCGGCATAGTGCCGACGAGTACCAAACCAAAGCCTACGATTTGTTTTGGTTCGAGAACGCTCTCAAAATCACGGCGGTTACTAATCGATTGCAGCAAAAATTAAAAATGATCGATGTAGCTACTTGAAGCTCAGGACTGATGCCGGCAAAAAGCAGTTACGAAAAATGTATCATCTTTTCTTCTATTTTGTCAGAGCTTTGGTTTTTTGTGATATAATTACGTTTTTAGTTGAAACACTGATTTAGTTGAAACACTGACCACTCATTTTCAAAAACATTAGCCAACCCCTTTTTCATGATAAAGCTCTTTTCCCCCAAAACCTGGCTGCTGCTGCTGATTGCGGCCGCGCCCGTGCTGGCCCAAACCGATCTCAGCAAGCCTATTCCCCTTGATCCCAACGTCAAGAAAGGCAAACTTTCCAACGGTCTGACCTACTACATCCGCAAAAATGTGGAGCCCAAAGACCGCGCAGAATTGCGGCTGGTGGTGAAAGCGGGTTCCGTACTGGAAAACGACGATCAGCAGGGCCTGGCGCACTTTATGGAGCACATGAGCTTCAACGGAACGACCAATTTTCCCAAGAATGAACTCGTGGATTTCCTGCAAAAAACGGGCGTTCGCTTCGGGGCGGACCTCAACGCCTACACCGGCTTCGATGAAACGGTGTACATGCTGCCCATTCCCACCGACTCAGCGGGCTTGCTCGAAAAGGGTCTGCAGGTAATCAACGACTGGGCGCACGGTGCTCTGCTCGACTTGGACGAGATAAATAAGGAGCGCGGCGTGGTACTGGAAGAATCGCGCTCAGGACGTGGCGCGCAACAGCGGATGCGCGATCAGTACTTCAAGATGATCCTCAACAATTCGCGCTACGCCGAGCGGTTGCCGATTGGTAAAGACGAGATTTTGAAGGAGTTCAAGCCCGAAACACTCAAGCAGTTCTACACCGATTGGTACCGTCCCGACCTGATGGCCGTGATTGCCGTGGGCGATTTCGATGCTGCCCAGGTAGAGAAGCTCATCAAGGACAAGTTTGGCAGCATCCCGATGCCCAAAAATCCCAAGAAGCGGACCGAGTACAAGATTCCGCTCGATGGGGGTACCAACGTAGCTATCGTAACCGACCCCGAGCAGCCACAAACGCTCGTGCAGGTAATTTACAAGCAACCCGAGTTTGAAGAAAAAACGCTCAAAGACGCGCGTACTCAGTTGACTTACAGTCTTTTCAATTCCATGATGGGCGCCCGGATGCAGGAGCTTACCCAAAAAGCTGATCCACCATTTCTGTTCGGATTTGGTAGCTACGGTGGTTTTCTGGGCGATTTGGATGCTTTTACGGCCGTGGCGCTGGCCAAAAGCCCGGAGGGCGTGGAGCGCGCCATGACGGCGCTGCTCACCGAAAATATCCGGGTGCAAAAGTTCGGCTTCACGGAGTCGGAGTTGGACCGCGTCAGGAAATCGCTGCTAAATGGTCTCGACAAGCAACTCAAAGAAAAGGACAAAACCCGCTCCGACAGTTACGTGCAGGAATACATCGGTAATTTCCTGAACGATGACAAACCCATGGGCATCGAGTACTACGAAGGTTTTGTCAAGCAGGAGTTGCCTGGCATCAAGCTGGCCGAGATCAACCAATTGGCGAGCCAGTTTATTACCGACAAAAACCGTTCGGTGGTGATTATGGGTCCCGAAAAAGCCAAAGATCAGCTTCCCACCGAAGCCAAAGTGAAGGAATTGCTTGCGGCGGCGGGCAAGGACGTGACCGCTTACGTGGATGAGGTCAACGACACGCCGCTGCTGCCCGTCGAGCCGAAGGGAAGCAAGGTGACGTCGGAGAAGAAAATGGACAAACTCGGCATCACCGAACTCACGCTCGGCAACGGCGTAAAGGTCCTCTTGAAACCTACCGATTTCAAGAACGACCAGATTTTGTTCGAAGCCACGGGCAAAGGCGGCTATTCACTTTTTCCCAAGGATCTCGACACCGACGCCTTTGCCAGCTACATCGTGAGCTCGGGCGGCGTGGGCGAATACAGCCAAACGCAATTGCAGAAGTACTTGGCCGGCAAAACCGCCAATGTGCGGCCTTACCTCAGCGAACTAACCGAGGGTGTGAATGGCAGCACCAGTCCCAAGGACCTCGAAACGGCTATGCAACTGGTGTACGCCTACTTCACCGCGCCCCGCAAGGATGAGCCCGTCGTGAAGGGCATCCTGGCCAACCAACGCGGCTATCTCGAAAACATGATGAAAACCCCGACACCGGAAAAGATTTTCGGTGACACGCTCAGCGCCGTGCTCAGCAGCAACGACCCGCGCCGCGCGCCCATGACGCCCGAGCGCGTGAACAACGTGAACCTCGACCGCGCCCTGGAAATATACAAGGACCGCTTTAAGGATGCTTCGGATTTCATCTTTACGTTTGTGGGTGCATTCAAAGTGGACGAGATTAAGCCGATGCTCGAGAAGTACCTCGGCGGCCTGCCTTCGACCGACCGCAATGACACGTACGATCCCCGAATATTTTCCCGCCCAAAGGCCGCATCGATAAGACAATTTACAAAGGCCTGGAACCCAAAAGCCGCGTGTCGATAATTTACAGCGGCGAGTACGACTACAGCCCCGAGGCCAACGTTCAAATCGAAGCGATTGCGGAAGCGCTGCAAATCAAGTTAATCGAGGCGCTACGCGAAGAGGAAAGCGGGGTGTACGGCGTGGGCGTGCGTGAGAGCACCGACAAGCTACCCTCGGGTCATTACCGCCTCTCGATTAGTTTTGGCTGTGCGCCCGAAAACGTCGACAAGCTGGTGAAGCGAACTTTAGAAGAAATCGACAAGCTCAAAAAGAACGGCGCCGAGTCCAAAGATATCGAGAAGTTCGTGGCCGAAACCCAGCGCCAAACCCAGGTCAATATGAAGACCAACGAGTTCTGGCTCGGGTACATCGACACCAGCAATTTCATGGACCGCGACATGAACGAGGTATTCGACGAAGAAAAACACCTCAAAGAAGTGACCGTAGCCAGCACCAAAGCTGCCGCGCAGAAGTACTTCGACGATCTTAATTACATTAAGGTGGTGCTGATGCCGGAGAAGAAGTAATTTTTGGCAATTGGCTGTCGGCCATTGGCTTTCGGCCATTGGCTTTCGGCCATTGGCTTTCGGCTTATTTTTTATTAAGCAGCGAAGGCTCCGTTAAAAACGAAGCCTTCGCTTTTTTACGTGGGTTCGCGATGCAACGCGCATTGTCAAATTTCCGCGTCTTGGTCCACAGCGTCCGGTCGGTACTTCATTTGCAGCCCTACCAGGAAGTTACGCAGAATTTGATCCTTACAATCGCGGTAGCGCGGGTTGTCAGGCTTGCGGAAAAAGGCGCTTATTTCGTGCTTGCTGATATGAAACCCTACCAAAGCGAATACGTCGAGCATATCGGTATCGTCCATACTTAGGGCGATTTTTAGCTTGCGCAGTACGAGGTTATTGTTCGTATTCTTCTCGGCCAGGGGCTCCTCGCCGTCTTTCTTGCCGCGCTTATCCACGATGAAGCCGTTGAGGAAAGTCGCCAGCATGAAATCGCGGAGCTTCTGAAAATTCTCGTCGTCTTCTTTTTTCAGCCAGTCGCTCACTTCGGCGCGGGTAGCTTCGTAGCCGCCCTTCTTAAAAAGCTTCATCATGCTGTGATCGTCGAGGTTGAAGGCAAAGCGCAGGCGGCGTAGGGTGTCATTGTTGTTCATGGGGTGGTGGTATTTGCGGGACAGTCTTCGACTACGCTAGACTAATAGGTTTTCCTACATTTTCGAAGTTGGAAGTAGGTAAAAATCTCTTTGCTAGCAAAATTTTAATTCTTAATAAGGTAGAATTAACGAGAAATATTCACATTCTCAATAATTCGTATTTCCTCTCCCCTTCTTTCTATTGTCTGAAATTTCTCCAATACTCTCAGGGAGTCGACAATATTCCTCTCATCAATATCTTCTCCGAAAGAAATCCCAAATTCTCGAACAATAGTGCTAATGTGGCACATTTTTCCAAGGCGATAAATAGCTAGCAGGACTTTTGCGTCTTGCTCATTATACTCTTTTCTACTTACACCTAAAAAAGTACCTATCAGTATCAGAACCCCAAAAACAGTGGACAAACGAGTATCACTTACTATCCCCACTAATAGTACTCCTGCTCCTCCAGCGCCTTTTAATAAATTTATTAGGAACTCAGACTGATTGAACTCCAATAAATTATAAAGCTTATATGATGAGGCACTAATCTTTCCATCAGAGGCAACTGATAGCTCTATTGATCTATTCTCAATTTCAGAGTCTGCATTTATACCGTCTTCTAGCCTCAAATTGTTAAGGATAAGAGGCTTGTTGATATTGAATCCAGCTTCACTGCTCAATTCTGTCAAATGCCTAAATACTAATTCATGCTGAGCCATATTTAAAAAGTTTTTATTCACTCATTCAAAATTGCCTTCCTACCACCAAATCCAATAAATCACGCAAAACAACCCCACCACGCCAATCGTCCCATAACGGAACGAAGGCGTGACCGCGAACCATTCCCGCTGCACGACAAAAGCATTCGGATTGTCCTTGCCACCCGATTGTATCAGGCTGATGGTAATATGCACCAACGAGCAAATCCAGAATACGACCCCCATGCGGTTGAGGAAGGGGAAGGCAGGAAACTGGTACTCGATGAAGGCTGACAGCGCCACGCTCAGCATCGCGGCGACCAGCGCACCGTTGGCGGTGGCTTTTTTCCAGAAGAAGCCCAGCAGGAAAATACTCAGAATGCCCGGCGAAATATAGCCCGTATACACTTGAATGTACTCGAATGCCTGCCCAAAATTGCGCAGCAGCGGACTCACCAGCAGCGCGATGACGAAGGCGACGACGATGGCCACACGGCCTGTCATGACGGTCTGCTTTTCGCTGAGGTTTTTGTTAAAAAACTTCTTGTGGATATCCAGCATATAAATGGTGGAAATACTGTTGGCCTTGCCCGCCAGACTCGCCACGATGGCAGCGACCAGGGCGGCGAACGCAAGGCCCTTCAAGCCCGTGGGCAACAGGTTGAGCAGGACGGGATAGGCGTTGTCGGGCTTTACGATGCCATTATCCGTGATGCCGCCGATGATGGCGGGGTCGGCGTTTTCCTGGAACAGGACGTAGGCCGCCAGGCCAGGTAGCACCACGATGAGCGGCATGAACATTTTAAGTACCGAGGCGAAAAGCAAGCCGGAGCGGGCGGTTTTAAGGTCGGCTCCGAGTGCCCTTTGGGTGATGTACTGGTTGCAGCCGAAGTAGTTGAGGTTGTTGACAAACTGTCCGCCGATGATAAACATCATCACGCCCGGCAACTGGTTGTAGGCGTCGATGAAGCCGCCGCGCCCGTCGTAGACGCTGTACTCGCCCGGTGTGAAAATCATGTGCAAGTGGCTGTCAGCTTTCTGGGCGATCATACTCAATCCCTCGAACACCCCGGCTCCGGTACCGACGCGTTCCGAGAGCAAGCCCAGCGCCAGGTAGGTCGTGGCCAGTCCACCAAAGATCAGGCAAACGACCTGAATCACGTCCGTGTACCCAATGACTTTCATGCCACCCAGCGTAATAACGATGGCAAAAATTACCAGGAAAGTAGCGCAAAGCATAAAGCCGAAGCCCGTCATTTTTTCCAGGCTCAACGCCCCGAGGTAAATAATGGAAGTCATGTTTACGAAAATGTACAGGAACAGCCAGAATACCGCCATGATCGTCGCCAGCCGGGTATCATAGCGCCGCGCCAGAAACTGCGGCATGGTGAAAATGTCATTTTTGAGGTACATCGGCAGGAAATATACGGCCACGATCAGTAGCGACACCGCGCCGAACAACTCGTACACTGAAATGGCAATGCCCAACTGGAACGCCTGTCCGCTCATGCCGATGAACTGCTCCGCCGAAATGTTAGACGCGATGATCGACGCCCCGATGGCCCACCAGGTCAGCGAGCCTTCGGCCAGGAAAAAATCCTTGGCGCTGTCGCCGTTTTGCTTGCCCTTGTGGGTATAAACCCAGTAGCCGTAGCTGGAGACGATGACGAAGTAAACAAGGAAAATGGCGTAATCGAGGGTTTGTAGTCCGAGCGTCATGGAGATAAGCGAGAGGGTTCTGTTCTCAAAGACATTAATAGGATCAGACTAATGCTTTTGCGCGAAAGTTCTTGACGAGAAAGCTTACTTTTGCCAAAAATATCTCCCAATACATGGCCGACAAACGCCCAGCCGCCCTCGGCTTTATTTTCGTTACGCTTCTCATCGACATTACGGGCATCGGCATTATCATACCGGTACTACCCAAGCTGATCACCGAACTGACGGGCGGCTCGCTCAGCGAGGCTTCCCAATACGGCGGCTGGCTACTATTCACCTACGCTTTCGTGCAGTTCATATTCGCGCCCATTATAGGCGGGCTTAGTGACCAGTACGGACGGCGACCAATTCTGCTGGCGTCACTGTTTGGCTTTGGGATCGACTACCTGTTTCTGACCTTAGCCCCTACCATCGGCTGGCTGTTCGTAGGGCGCTTCTTTGCGGGCATCCTGGGCGCGAGTTTCACCACAGGTGCGGCCTACATCGCCGATGTGAGTACACCCGAAAAACGGGCGCAGAATTTCGGGCTGATCGGCGCGGCCTTCGGTCTGGGCTTCATTCTCGGTCCGGTGATCGGGGGGCTGCTGGGACAATTCGGGGCGCGGGTACCCTTCCTGGCGGCGGCAGTACTTTCGCTGGTCAACTGGCTGTACGGCTACTTCGTGCTTCCCGAATCGCTCAAACCCGAAAACCGCCGTACGTTCAGCTGGAAGCGCGCCAATCCGGTCGGGTCGTTGCGGCATTTGCGTAAATTTCCGGTGATCTCGGGGCTAGTCCTTTCGTTGGTACTGCTCTACACCGCTTCGCACGCCGTGCAGAGCGTCTGGTCCTACTATGTGATCGAGAAATTCTCCTGGGATGAGGCGCAAATAGGTTACTCGCTGGGAGCGGTGGGCGTATTGAGCGCCATCGTGCAAGGCGGACTGATTCGCATCATTATTCCAAAATTAGGGCAGGAGCGAAGCGTGTACGTCGGGCTATTGCTTTATACGATCGGCTTCACGCTCTTTGCCTTCGCTTCCGAGGGCTGGATGATGTACGTGTACCTGGTTCCTTACGTGTTGGGCGGCATCGCGGGCCCGGCCATTCAGGGCCTGGTTTCGACGCAGGTTCCTGCCAATGAGCAGGGCGAGTTGCAGGGCGGGCTCACCAGCCTGCAAAGCGTAACGGCCATCATCGGCCCACCCCTCATGACGGGCCTGTTTGCCTATTTCACCCGGCACGACACCAACCTTTACTTTCCCGGCGCGCCCTTGCTCATGGGCGCCGTGCTGGCACTTATCAGTACCATTCTGGCATGGCGGAGTTTTAGGGTTGATTTGAAGTAGTAAGCGTTTTTAAGATATTGTCAGTCTGAGCGGAAGGGTCTGCCGTAGCGGTCGAAGACCGTCCTTACACCACCGTTATGTAGTACGGTGAAATAGCAAAAACAAAAAGAGGAACATCCAAAGTACATCCACGAAATGCCAGTAAGTCGTCATAAGTTTGACTTTTAGCTGGTTGGGTGCATTGACGCTGTATACGAAAGAGTCGATGTAAGTGCGGTTTTTAGTGGCTTCGCGCAGCAGGACGCCCATAAAAATGAGTCCGCCCAGGATGTGGGCTACGTGTAGGCCCGTGAGCACATATACGAAACCCGCCGACGGATTACCCGCCATCACCTGACCGCTCTCGGTCATCTGAAGCCAGCCGTAACCCTGCATTCCCACGAAAATCATCCCCAAAAATAGCGTAATGCTCAGGCAGGTACGATAAAGCGAAAAGCGTTCTTTATAAAAAGCATCTTTGGCCTCGTGCAAGCTCACGCTGCTCAGAATGATAACCACGGTACTTAGCCAAAAAATGCCCGGTAGCGGTGCATCCTGCCAGTTTGGGCCCACCTTACGGATAATGTAGATACCCAGAATCACCGTAAAAATAAGCACGCTGCTCACAATACCCAACCACAGCAGGAAGTTCAGCGGCTCGCGTCGCTTGGTAAAGGGGTTATCTTTTGAAGACGTTTTCGGCTGGGTGGGCATGGATAATTAATTAAATCATTTCACCTTTCCAAACGGTCGAATCCGGAAAATTGTTCGTTAGTTCCGGCTCGCGGTCGAAGATTCCGTACAGCGTCGAACCCGAGCCGCTCATGCTGGCGTACTGCGCGCCCAAGGTGTAGAGTTGCTGTTTTATTTGGGGCAAAATAGCGTGATTTTTAAATAAATGCGTTTCAAAATCATTTTTAACAAAATCGCGCCAAGCCGCTACGGGCCGTTGCAAAAGCACCCGTAAATCGTCGGTTGGTCGCTCGGGCACCACGCCCGCGTAAGCCTCGGCGGTGGAGATGTGCAGGCCGGGATTGACCAGCACGATCCAGCAGCCGGTCAGGCGCAGGGCTATTTCCTCAAATTGGTCGCCCTTGCCAAAACAATATTTGGGTTCGTTTTGGATGAAAAAAGCGCAATCGCTACCCAAAATACGCGCATAGTCCTGCTGCCGTTGCGTAGAAATCTTTAAAGAAAAAAGCTGATTCAAAGCCTTGATCGTAAAAGCCGCATCGGCTGAACCGCCGCCCAGCCCCGCGCCAATGGGTACGGCTTTGAGCAAATGAATGTCGACGGGTGGCAACGGGAAACCGCGGGCCAGTAATTCGTACGCTTTAATGCAAAGATTAGTATCTGAATCACCCGGAATAGCGATTCCGCTCGACCGGAATGTAGTGACGGCATTTGGATCAGCTTGCGGCTGGATTTCGAGTGCATCGGCCCAGCCCACCGGATAAAAGCATGATTCCAAATCATGAAAACCATCAACTCGCTTGCCGACAATGTTCAGCCCGATATTGATCTTAGCGTTGGGGAACGTTACCAAATCTATTTAATGGAAAGTACTATGAATTCCGTGCGGCGGTTGCGCTCGTGTTCTTCTTCGGTGCAAAGTACGCCATCTTTGCAATCGTTCAAAAGCTTGGATTCACCGTACCCTTTGGCCGACAAACGGTTGCGCGTGATGCCTCTGGAAGCCAGATAATTCAGCGCGGCCTTGGCGCGGCGTTCCGACAGGTACTGGTTCAGGTTGGTATCGCCCTGGCTGTCGGTGTGAGAACCGATTTCGATGCGGAGCGAAGGGTACTTGCGCATCGTAGCGACCATCTTGTCCAACGCACGGGCGGCGTCCGGCCGCACTTCCCATTTCCCCGTATCATAGTGGATGTTGTCGAGCGTCACCAAGTCTCCGGCTTTCATCATGATAATGTCGGTCGACACCAGTTTGGGTTTAGCTGCTTTGGGGATTCGGCCGATGGCATTGGTGTTGGTACCGTACAATGCCTTCGAGGCCACCAGCGCGTAGTCGCAGCCCTCCGTGATCTCAAAGCGGAAACGTCCGGTCGGGCTGGTGATCGTCTGCTTGACGCGGCCATTGCACTCGTTGCGCAGAATGATTTTGACACCCGAAATTGGTTTTTTATCGGTCTCTCCGGTCACGATTCCGCGCAGGGTCGAAGTCGATATGACTTCCTCGCCCTCCCAATCGTCGCCTTCATCGGCTCCCCCGGTCGTCATGCGGCCGGGCGTGCGGTCCCTTTCGATGTAAGTATATTTATTAAGCGAAGTACCCAGGCGTGTGGGTTTGTCGTCGTCGAGGCCTTTGGTCGAGAAGCCCAGCGAACCCGTCAGGTACTCGTCTTTTGCGATCTCGAACATAAAATCATTATCGGCCTGCAGACAAATGTCGATCGTGCCATCGGCATCGGTCGTCAGGGTCTGGGCATCGCGGCCTTCGCCGCGCGGCTTCACGGTAACCGTAGCCCCGCTCAGCGCGGTGTAACTGGTTTCGTCGGTCACTTTAAGCGTCAGATTTCGACAGCCGTAGAGCGAACTCTCGCGCAAAAAACGGAAAATATCGTCGTCGCCCCGCAGGCGGTTACTGCTGAAATAGCCCGTGCTCCGGCTACCATCGGTGATCAGCCCGAAGTCGTCAGCCCTGGAATTAATGGGTGCTTCGAGTCGCGTAATAACTTGGGAAGTGCCCTGGCTCAGCGCCGTAAAGTAAATATCGAGTCCGCCCAGTCCGCCGGGCTGGCCGTTAGGGGCGAAGTAGAGGTTGCCGTTCTCGTCCACGAAAGGAAACATCTCGTCGCCTTTAGTATTGATCTGCGGGCCCAGGTTGAGCGGCGGCGTCCAGCCATCGACTTGCATCTGCGACACGTAGACGTCGGTGCTGCCACGGCCGCCGGAGCGGTCGGAAACGAAATAAAGCGTCTTGCCGTCGCGGCTCAGCGCGGGGTGCCCCGTCGAGTACTCGTCGTTGTTGAACGGCAGCTCCATTACGTTGGCCCAGCCACCGTCGCGCAATTCGGCGCTGTACAATTTGAGCTTGTTGACGTTGTCGCTACTCTTGCTTGATTTGCCCTCGTTGTAGTTATTGCGGGTGAAAACCACCAGATTACCGTCGGCCGAAAAGGTGAGCGGTCCTTCATGGTACTTGGTGTTGAGGTCTTTGCTAAATTCTTCCGGCGTTGCTCTGGACGCCGCCGCGCTCTTGCCACTGCCCAGTCCCAACCCTTGTCCAAAGTTGAGCGGCGCAAAAGCGGCGGCGGTGCGCGAGTCATTAGCGGTGGTGCGGGTGTAGTTATCGCTTCCCAACCGACGGTCGGCCGAACTGCCACCGGCGGATGCGCGGGCGCTGCCCAAAGCGGACACTTTGCCGTCGTCGCCGACGGTACCCGTGGCGGTGAGGTCGCTACGGTTGGGCACGTAAAAAAGATCGAGATACCCCTTGCCCGGTGAAGAGGAGGTTGCGCTGCTGCCTGTTCCGGCCACGTAAACCAGGCCATCGCGAAAGTAGGCCGGGCTGAACTCGGCGTTGTCCGTGTCGATACTCAGGCGCTCGACCCGGTAGGTTACTTTGGCGGTGCCCGTCGCCGCACCCATCCGCTGGGTGGCCGACGCCGCAGAATACGCGCCAAGCGACGACTTTACTGCCTCGTAACGGGCAAACATGTTTTGGGCTTCCTCCAGCTTGCCATTGCTGCCCAGCGCCTGCGCGTAGTAGAGGTAAGCCATCTGGTTTTTACCCGTGGGCTCACCCAGTTCCAGCAGCTGGCGAAAAGTATTTCCGGCCTTGGCGTAGTCTCCCAGTTCCTTATGAGTATACCCCAAGTTGAACAGCACGTCCCTGCGGGAATCGCCGGCCAGCGAATTGTCTTTGAGCAGATCGGCGTATCTCGTGGCCGCCCTCGGGTAATCTTGGGCGTAAAAATAGCGGTCGGCCAGGAGCTTAGGCGTATCCTGCTGGGCAAACGCGGCGGCGCACATTATCCATAAAAGCAGGCCGACCAACCCGCTTCGGCACCGGGTTGGCCTCAGAGTATATAAGGCCCGGCTATATAAAATTTTCATTATTACAGTATTGTTTAATGTGTGATCGTCATGAATTTAACAAACTCCCTGCCATTGGTAAGCCGCACGGCGTAGAAATATGTTCCGTCGGACAAGCCTTTGGTATTGCCCCCGAGCCGCACGCCCTGAGCAACTTTTACCTCGATCGGCTCGGCAAAGCAACTGATGCAGCCAGGTTGTTTTCGGTCCGGCAGATGGCGGTGTAGGTCGCCGTTTGGGCCGGGCGCACTGTGATTTCGGAGCCAGTCGCGCCGTTGGACCAAACCACCGCACCGGGGCAGCCGATGACGTTGAGCGTGGCATTGCTCCCGGTGCAGGTTGTTTTCTTATCGGTATTCAGGATTGGAATTTCGGGAATAGGAATGACGACCGTCAGCGCTTTTAAGGCCACACTTTGGCAATTGCTTTCCTGGCAAGTCGCCGTGTAAACCCGCGTGCTGGCCGGACGCGATACGATTATGTCGCCTACCAGCCAGTTGAACCATGTCACTTTTCCTGCACAGCCCTTGGCCCACAGTAGCACGGGCCGCCCCGCGCAGGAGGAGCCGCGCTCGGCCTGAACCACGGGAGCCGCCACGCCGCAGTCCGCTGCTTGCGCCCAAACCTCAGTAGATGCTATGCCATTGGGTACAAACAGGAACAGAAGCCGCAATAAAGAGCGTGGCGTTTTTTCCATGCGTGGATTAAAGAGGATTTACGTACCTTCCAACTTTCGGTGTACGAGGAAAGAAACGTGCATAAATCATGCCATCCTTTGCACGAAAATGAGCGAATAAATGGAGTATTCACGCATTTTACCCACAAAACCCTACCACGAATGACCTTTAAAAACAAAACTGTATTCATTACCGGCGGCAGCCGCGGAATAGGCTTAGCCATCGCGCTGCGTCTTGCGCGGGAAGGGGCCAACGTCACGATTGCCGCCAAAACCGCCGAGCCGCACCCCAAACTGCCCG
Organism: Cytophagales bacterium; assembly: GCA_038242095.1. Lineage (GTDB taxonomy): Bacteria > Bacteroidota > Bacteroidia > Cytophagales > Spirosomataceae > Persicitalea. The sequence goes on along the minus strand of JBBSSJ010000089.1, from coordinate 882 downwards.
GCACGATTTACACCGCCGCCGCCGAAATCGAGGCCGCCGGTGGCAAAGCACTTGCTCTACAAGTAGACATTCGCGATGAGGAAGCCGTGCAGGCCGCCGTGGACGAGACGGTAAGCACCTTCGGAGGAATCGATATGCTCATCAATAACGCCAGCGCCATTAGCCTCACTCCCACGCTCCAGACCGACATGAAGCGCTACGATTTGATGCATAGCGTCAACACGCGCGGCACGTTTCTGGCCAGCAAACTGTGTCTGCCGCATCTGCTCAAAGCCGAAAATCCGCACGTGCTCAACCTCTCGCCGCCCCTCAATATGGAGACGCGCTGGTTTGCGTCGCACGTAGCCTACACGATGGCGAAGTTTGGGATGAGTACGTGCGTTTTGGGAATGGCTGAAGAGTTCAGGAAAGAAGGTGTGGCGTTTAACGCGCTGTGGCCGCGGACGACCATCGCGACCGCCGCCGTGCAGAACCTGCTGGGCGGTGACAGCCTCATCCGCCGCAGCCGCACGCCCGACATCATGGCCGACGCGGCCTACTACATTTTAAGCCGTAACAGCCGCGAGTGCACGGGCAATTTCTTTGTAGATGAGGAAGTACTTAAAGCCGAAGGCACCACTGATTTCGCCAAGTACCGCATCGACAGCGACCTCAGCGACAAGGATTTGATGCCGGACTTTTTTCTTTAATTTCGAATGATAGAATAAGTTTGGATTTTTTATTCTATCATTCGAAATTCTATCACCGCGAGGGCGGCCCCGTCAAAATTGATCACCACCGCCAATCCTGACCCAGCACCAGCTCCTCTTTTAATCCCTGCGTGGTAAGATAGTCGCGGGTTTGGGTGTCTTCGAGGCGCTTAGCGGGAATCTTTTTAGCGTT
>JBBSSJ010000088.1:0-15975 GCA_038242095.1 Cytophagales bacterium | reverse complement strand
GTCAAGGATTATGAGAAAACAGTATCCTCTTCGGTCGGATGGCTCCTGCTGGCCAATATTCAGATCATGTTACAGCGAATTAGTGCCATCCACCAAACTTAATTTCCAAACATGCTCTAAATGAATATCCAACCCATCCAACAACAGGAACCCATTTGCGCCCTGGCCACGGCATCGGGCGTCGGCGCCATAGCCATCGTCCGTGTGTCGGGTGAGGGCACCTTCGCGCTGGTCGACCGCCTTTTCAGGGGCAAAAATTTAACCGATGTTGCCAGCCATACCGTGCATTTTGGTACCATTCGGCAAGACGATGCCATCATCGACGAAGTATTGGTTACGGTCTTCCGCTCGCCGCATTCTTTTACCAAAGAGGATTCGGTCGAGATCTCCTGCCACGGCTCCGACTATATCGTCCGGCAGATTCTAAAAGTACTCGTGCGCGGCGGCGCACGAATTGCCCGCCCCGGCGAATTTACGCAACGCGCATTTTTGAACGGCCAGTTCGACCTCGTGCAGGCCGAAGCCGTCGCCGACCTGATCGCTGCTGATTCGGCCGCCAGCCACAAAACTGCCCTAACGCAACTTCGCGGTGGTTTTTCGCGCCAACTCCAGGCTTTGCGGGAAGAACTCATTCATTTTGCGTCGCTCGTGGAGTTGGAACTTGATTTTGGTGAGGAGGACGTCGAATTTGCCCAGCGCGACGATTTGCGGGCCTTGAGCGAAAGTCTGCAAACCGCCATCCTGCCCCTGATCGATTCATTCGACTACGGCAATGCCCTCAAAGATGGTGTACCCGTGGCCATCATCGGGGCACCAAACGTAGGCAAATCCACGCTGTTGAACGCTTTGTTTAACGAAGAAAAAGCCATCGTAACGCCGATTCCCGGCACTACCCGCGACGTAATCGAGGATACGCTGGTGCTGGAAGGACTCAAATTTCGCTTCATCGACACGGCGGGCATCCGTCAAACGGAGGACTTAGTGGAGTCGCTGGGTATCGAACGCTCACGTAAAGCCATGGAAAAAGCTGATGTCGTGCTCCTGCTCTTCGATAGTGCGGATACGCGGCAAGAAGCGGAAGTTCTGGCGGCGGAATTACCGGAGGGCAAGCAGGTGATTTGGGTAAGGAATAAAGTGGATTTAGGGAGCGGGCAGGAGCGGTCGGTCGATACGGCGGTCGGACACTGCCGTGAGGTAAAAGGCAATGCGCTGGATATATCCGCCAAAACCCAATCCGGCTTAGCTGCCTTAAAATCAACATTGATAGCCCAAGTCCAAACCCATGCCACTCAGGATACTGTCGTTACCAATCTCCGCCATTACGAGCATCTGGTCAAAACCTCGGGAGCGCTCGACGAAGTGCTTACTGGCCTGGATACAGGCATAACGGGCGACTTTTTGGCCCAGGACATCCGGTTGGCGCTCTACCATCTGGGTGAAATCACGGGTACCATCGTGTCGGACGACCTGTTGGCTAATATTTTTTCAAAGTTTTGTATTGGTAAATAACACCCCAAAGTAAACCCTCCAAAAGATATATCTTCATGAGAAAACTTCTCTGCTTCGCCTTTTTATTTTCGGTTTGTCTGGGGAGTACGCCCTGCAAAATAAGCTGGGTGGCGCTCGGCGATTCGATTACCTACCTCAATGATCATCTTGCCCAAACCGGCAACCGGGTGAACAAAGGCTACCTGACTTTAGTAGCCGAGAACAACCCCCGAATTCAATACACCCATCAGGGCTACAACGGCTGGACAGCCGTCAAGATCGCCCAAAACATCGACTCGCTTGGATTGTCGAGAGCTGACGTTTACACCGTTTTCCTGGGAACCAACGACTGGTGGCAGGGAAAACCTTTGGGCAAAATCTCTGATTATGAGCAAAACAATGGCAATGAAACGGTTTTCGGCGCTTTCAGGATAGTCAACGATAAATTGCGGCACCTCAACAAAAAAGCTAAAATCATCCTTATCACGCCCATGCAACGGGGTGACTTTGTTTATTTGACCAATTTTAAAAATAATGCCTACGGATCATACAAACCAAAAAATGGGCAAAGCCTGGAAGAATTCGCCGATGCCGTAGTAGCCATTGGGAAGTTGGAGAAACTGGCCGTGGTGGACCTATACCACTATCATGGTATGAATTCGGCTAACGCGGTTAACTTTAAGAGACTACGCGACCCTGATTCCGGCGAGTATAAGAACTTTACCTATCCGCAATACACCACCATTCCCTTCGATCCCGCGAAAGATGATTACCCTTACCCTCCTGATGCCATCCATATGACATACGACGGTCTGCATCCTTCTGATAAGGGGAACCAAATAATTGCTAAGATGCTGCAAGAAACATGGAAAGGTTTCCGATGAAAATGAGCGCCCCGGCCTTTGTGCTTGAAATAAGAGCATGGCTGTTATTCTTAACAGTTGATTTTCGAGAAATAGCCGACGATTCCGATCATCCATTTCTATTTAAAATTGAAAATAAAAATGGCCGACAAATTGATTTGTTCCTGCGAAAAATAGGTAATACGCATGACTATCCACTGGATTATTTCGAGACAGGCATAGAACGCCGTGTGGTATTGTGGGAAGATCTGTGGCATACTAAACAGGATATTATAAAATCACGCTTGCTGGCCCAGCTCGGCACTTCACACCGCATTCCCGCGAGGCTTACTAAGGTACATCGCCTCGACCGCCCCACCACTTCCCGCTTTTTGCAGGAGAACCATCTGCAATCCCCCACCCTTGCCAAGTATAGTTACGGCCTCTATCTTCCTGTACAATACTTCCGGGTTTTGCCTTTTCCCGAAGAATTCACCGCCTCGTCCGGCCAGGAGGGCGGCCTGCTGGTAGCGATCGCTACGTTTGCCCGGCCGCGTAATTTTCCGCGCGACCACGGCATCCACCGCTCGTTCGAGCTGGTGCGCTTTGCCAGTTTGAGGTACCACACTGTGGTAGGGGGACTGGATAAGTTGTTAAAGTACTTTACCAAAACCCACGCCCCCAACGACCTCATGACCTACGCGGACCTGGAATGGTCGGACGGCCAAGGCTACCAAAAATTAGGCTTTGAGGCTCAGGGCGACACATTACCCCACGATTTTTGGGTCGATCCCCAAACCATGATTCGGTACGAACCGCAGCGCTTACCCGACGGGCTCGATGCGCAAAATGCCCCCCAAATGGGATTTATTGGGATAAAAAACGCCGGAAGTCGTAAGTTTGTAAAATTGATTCATCCCCAACTACCAAAGCCTTGATTGTAATTTTGGGCCCCACGGCCTCCGGCAAAACCCAGCTGGCCACCCGGCTGGCGCACTGCATCGGCGGCGAAGTCATCAGCGCGGACTCCCGCCAGGTATACCGGGGCATGACCCTGGGCTCGGGCAAGGACCTCGACGAATACGTCGTCGCAGGCGACGCCATTCCCTACCACCTCATCGACATCCTGGATGCGGGCGAAAAATACAACGTCCATCAGTTTCAGCTTGACGTGCATAGAGTACTACCCGAAATCCTGGGTCGTGGGCACTACCCCATTCTTTGCGGTGGTACTGGGCTGTATCTCAACGCTTTATTGCAGGAACACTATTTTACGGGCGTACCGGCGGACCCGCTTTTGCGCGAAAACCTGGAACTCCGGCCCCACGAAGCACTGCTCCGCTCGTTTGAGAAACTGCCCTCGGCTTACTCGCCTATCGCCGACACGTCCACTAAAAAAAGGACCATTCGTGCGATCGAAATCAGTTCTTACCTCATCGCGCATCCCGACTACCAGATTCCGCAGTATCCGCTGCCGCGCTATCAGGTGTACGGTATCGACCCGCCTACGGCCGTGCGCCGGGTTCGCATCAGCGATCGCTTGCGTGACCGGTTGGATCAGGGATTGGTGGCCGAAGTACAGGCACTGCTCGACGCCGGAATTTCGCCCCAAAGCCTTATTTACTATGGTTTGGAATACAAGTACATCACCCAGCACCTGCTTGGCGAGTTCGATTATCAGGAGATGGTCGAACGGCTTGAGACCGAAATTCACCGATTTTCCAAACGTCAGATGACGTTTTTTCGCAAGATGGAGCGCGAAGGCATCGACATCCACTGGCTCGACCACAACGCACCCGGCGAAGCATGGGTCGAGACGATCGTCGCCAACATGAACAAAAATATTTACCGACTTTGAACAAAAACCTTACGTCCACCCTCTTGCTGGCCATTTTGGGCTTCACCGACGCCTATCTCCTCGCCAACCCTAACTTGGTCGGGCGGCTGGGTATTCTGATTTACAAACACAGCTACCTGAAAACTTTTCCGCGCGCGCTGGCAACCGTATTCCTCGTATTGGGCGTTTGCCTGGCGATTTGCGAAATCGTGCGCCGCGTGCGCACGCCGCGCGCCGCGTTAGCCTGGTACCTGATGTTTTTGGTACTTGGTTTGGCTTTGTTTGCCTACGTGTACGTGAGTTTTACTTCCTTTTCGTACGGTCTGACGGGCAAAGCGTTCATCTACGGTGCCCATCTGTTGCCGGTACTAATGATCGCCATTTTTGGCCGCTACCTGGTATGGTCGCTTAATGCCGCCCGCAAAACTCCCGAACTATGAAGAAGCTATCCCTTATCTGGCTAATCCTTACCTTAATTATACCCTATTTTTCGCTGGCGCAGTCGACTTATCTCTTGCGCCCCGACCGCGTATTTGACGGTGAGCAAATGCGCGAGGACTGGGTGGTTTGGGTAAAAGGAAACAAGATAGAAGCAGCCGGAAATGACGTCGACCTCCCGCCCGAAGCACGTCAAGCCGAGTTAGTGAATCTTCCCGGCACGACCTTGCTCCCCGGCTTCATCGAAGGCCATTCACATTTATTTCTGCACCCTTACAATGAGACTTCCTGGAACGAGCAAGTACTCAACGAACCTCGCTCGTTTCGAACGGCGCGGGCGGTAAAAAGTGCTGAGTTAACGCTGTTAGCGGGTTTTACAACGGTCAGAGACTTAGGCACTGAAGGGGCTGAATATGATGATTTTGGGTTAAAAAAGGCGATTAACGAAGGAATCGTATCTGGTCCACGCATGATCATCGCCACGCGGGCGCTTATTGCCACAGGCAGCTACGGGCCCGGGGGTTTTAGCCCTGACATCGCGGTGCCACAAGGGGCCGAAGAGGCCGACGGACACGATAATCTTATCAAAGCCGTACGTACCCAAATCGGCAAAGGTGCCGACGTTATCAAGATTTACGCCGACTACCGCTGGGGGCCAAATGGCGAGTCCAGGCCTACGTTTAGTGAGGATGAGATCCGGCTGATCGTCCAGACGGCCCGCAGCAGCGGCCGCCCGACGGTGGCGCACGCCTCTACCGCCGAAGGGATGCGGCGTGCCATCATGGGCGGCGTTGAAACCATCGAGCACGGCGACGGCGGCACGGACGAAATCTGGAAGTTGATGCGCGAGAAAAACGTGGCGCTCTGCCCCACTTTGGCAGCGGGCGATGCGATAAGCCAATACCGGGGCTGGCGTAAAGGGCAGGACCCCGAGCCGGAGCGCATGGCGGAAAAGCGGAAAAGCTTCCGGGCGGCACTCGACGCGGGCGTCACTATGGTGATGGGCGGCGATGTGGGCGTGTACAGCCACGGCACCAACGCCCGCGAGATGATCATGATGGCCGAATATGGTATGAAGCCGCTTGATGTATTGCGCGCTTCTACTTCGGGCAACGCCCGAATTTTCCATCAGGAAAGCCGGATTGGCAGCGTCAAAGCCGGTTTGTTAGCCGATTTAGTAGCCGTAGCCGGAAACCCCGCCCAGGATATTGCAGTTGTGAGTAAGGTTGTAATGGTTATGAAGGATGGGAAAATCTATAAAACGCCCTGAACTGCCCTGAAACGCGGGATCAAATCGGCTGGAATACATAATAATCTGGTTTTTGCCGTAGATAGTCCAAATAATATTTAAGATATTGCAACCCTTCGTTTTCTCTCTGTACCCAAAATTAACTATTCTATAAAACCATATGTCACAAACCGCCGACCTGACCATTGACGGTCAACAATATCAGTTTCCCATTATTGAGGGCACTGAAAACGAAAAAGCAATCGACATCAGCAAGTTGCGTGATACGACTTCGTACATCACGCTCGATCGGGGATTTAAAAATACCGGCTCCACGACCAGCGCCATTACCTTTCTGGACGGCGAGGAGGGCATTTTGCGTTACCGTGGCTACTCCATCGAGGACTTGGCCGAAAAGGCATCCTTTCTTGAAGTAGCCTATCTTTTGATTTACGGCGATTTGCCGACCGAGGCGCAATACGGTGCGTTTGAGCACGCTGTGCGTACCCATACGCTTGTCAACGAGGATATGCGTAAAATCTTTGAGGGCTTTCCCGTCAATGCGCACCCGATGGGCGTGCTTTCGTCGATGGTGAGCGCCATGAGTGCTTTCTACCCTGATTCATACGATTCTGACGCCCCCGCCGATACCGAAATGCACATCGTGCGACTGCTGGCCAAGTTACCGACGATCGCTACCTGGTCATACAAGAAATCGCAGGGCCACCCGATCAATTATCCCGATAATGATCTGGATTATTGCTCCAACTTCCTTAACATGATGTTTTCGCTCCCCGTCGAGAAGTACGAGGTGGACCCCGTGGTAGCCAAGGCGCTTAATAAACTGCTGATTCTCCATGCTGACCACGAGCAAAACTGCTCGACCTCGACAGTAAGACTGGTGGGTTCCTCCCATGCTAATCTGTACACCTCCATTTCGGCGGGAATCGGGGCGCTGTGGGGACCACTGCACGGCGGAGCCAACCAGGAAGTGATCGAGATGCTGGAGGCGATCAAAGAAGACGGCGACACGCAGAAGTACATCGACATGGCCAAGGATAAATCCAGTGGCTTCCGGCTCTTCGGCTTCGGGCACCGCGTGTATAAGAATTTTGACCCCCGCGCCCGCATCATCAAGAAAGCCGCCGACGAAGTACTTGAAAAGCTGGGCGTCAACGATCCGGTGCTGGGCATTGCCAAAACGCTGGAAAAGGCCGCGCTGGAAGACGACTACTTCGTGTCACGCAAACTATACCCCAACGTTGATTTCTATTCCGGCATCATCTACCGCGCGTTGGGCATCCCGACCAATATGTTCACCGTGATGTTCGCCATCGGCCGTTTGCCGGGCTGGATTGCGCAGTGGAAGGAAATGCGGGAGAATAAAGAACCCATCGGCCGGCCGCGCCAGATTTACACGGGTCCTACCCACCGCGATTTCGTGGAATTGGACAAGCGCTAAATTTCACTGTATTTATTACCAGCACCGCCCGAGATCTCGGTGCGGTGCTTTTTTATTTCAAAATAATGGAGGAAAAAAAATCAAAATTATCTCTGTCGGATTGGCTGGCCATCGAACGCACGCACCTGGCTAACGAACGTACCTTTCTGGCCTATTTTCGCACAACTTTGGCCCTCTTAGCCGGAAGCGTGACGATTCTGAGGCTCGACGCCTTTCGCGATATTCGGTGGCTGGGGTACATTTTGCTGGTGCTGGCCCCGATCGTGTTGATTTTAGGGATCTGGCGGCTGATTTCGGTGAAGCGGAAGATCGAGCAGCGGTATACTGTTTTTGAGGAGGCGTAAAGAAGGGTAATGTGCGTAACAAAGTATGAATTATTGGCTACCGCCTTCCGTTATAGTTTCGATTCTTTCGTGTGCATTGAAACAAAAATACGATGACCAGCTTTTTAGAAGATATATTGAGGTTTCCCAACGGCTACTCCGTGGTGCAGTATCACCTCAAGAAGTATGGCGTCACCCGTACCGATTTCAATAACGGAAAAAGTATAAAGATTTACGCCCAGGAATTGGGCGGCAATGATTTCATCAGCTTGAACTACTACATTACAACCCAATCCGGGCACCTTAAACCTTGCGAGATGTCCCAGCAAAAAGTGATCGATTTTTTGACGAATGCAGTACTGTTTTTCCAAAAAAATAAGGAGCGCCAAAAGGAAAATGGCTGAGGACGGCCCATTAATTAAACAACTGATTTCAATTAAAATAACCTAAAAATGAGTGATTTAAAAAAAGCATACATAGCAGGCGGTTGCTTCTGGGGGATGGAAGACCTTTTCAGGGTACGACCTGGCGTGAGAGACACCGAGGTAGGGTACATCGGTGGACAAAACGAGAATCCCACGTACCGCAACCATCCCGGACACGCGGAGGGAATGGAAATAACCTACGACCCCGCAGAAACTTCGTTCAGAAAAATATTGGATTTCTTTTTCCGGATTCATGATCCGACCACGGTCGATAGGCAGGGCAACGACATTGGTTCCAGCTATCGGTCGACTATCTTTTTTCAAAATGAAGAAGAAAAAAGTGAGGCAGCGGAAATCATTCAAGTTGTGAACGATTCCAAAAGATGGAAAAGCCCCGTGGCCACCACTTTGGAGCCCTACTCTACTTTTTGGGCGGCCGAACCGGAACACCAGGATTATCTGGTAAGAAACCCCAGCGGCTACACTTGCCATTTTCTGAGATCTTCCGAAAGCTATATTTGAGGATGACGGAGGAAGATTAAATGTTTATTTCAGCTGATATACGGAAAATCCCTGCAATTTATACGATTGCAGGGATTTTATTATAAAGCGTGATCCCGACAGGATTCGAACCTGTGACCGTCTGCTTAGAAGGCAGATGCTCTATCCAGCTGAGCTACGAGACCGTATTTTAGTTAAAAAAAAGACAGCCTTTTAAAGCTGTCTGATTCATTGTCGTGGAGACAGGATTCGAACGGCAGCGGCCGACCGTCTGCGATCCTCTGGTCTCAAGCCAGACGCCTGTCTCAAAATTATAAAAATGTCGGGGAGACAGGATTCGAACCTGCGACCCTCTGGTCCCAAACCAGATGCGCTACCGGGCTGCGCCACTCCCCGAAAAACTTTCTAAAAAAACAAAGCGGAGAGAGCGGGATTCGAACCCGCGGTACCCTTTAGAGGTACGGCAGTTTAGCAAACTACTGGTTTCAGCCACTCACCCATCTCTCCTGCTATTGGGCCACAAATATAGAAGGTTCGATTTAATTAATGCAAACATTCTTCAAAAAATCTTTGTCAGTGCGACGGAATGCCTAATTTTGGGGCCTGTCCCATTCCCGCAAGTACTTTGTAATGAATTGGAATTACCCCTTTGGACTGACCGAATTTATTTTCTCGATTCTGTTTGTCCTTGCCTACGCCGCGTTCTTCATCCGGACCGTCCGCATCGCGCGGCAGCTCAAAACCACCGCTCGCACGCTGGTCTTGAAACTATTTATCCGCACCATCGCCTTCGCGCTGCTGATCGTGTCGCTGTTGGGGCCGTCGTTCGGAGAAGCGGAACGCGAACTGGAGGCCAGGGGTAAGGACATCTATCTGCTGGTAGATCTCTCAAAATCGATGAACGCCGCCGACGTATCCCCTACCCGCCTCGAAAAAGTCAAATTCGAGATTAACCGCTTGCTAAGCGCCACGCCCGCCAACCGCGCGGGACTGATCGTTTTTTCCAACGAAGCCTTCACCCAATCGCCGCTTACCTACGATCAGGCGGCACTGAATCTTTACGTGCAATCGCTGCAGACTAGCTTGCTGCCTGGCAATGGCACCAACGTGTGCAGTGCCCTCGAATTGGCTTACACTAAAATCACCCAGGATATGGGAGCCGCTAACAAGGCCAAGGTGCTCGTTCTGTTTACCGATGGCGAGCGGGCGGCCAATTGTAGCGCTACGCTTTTCAATAATTTTCGCCGCTTTGGCTACCAGCTTTTCATCGTGGGTGTAGGCACCACAGCGGGCAGCACCATCAAGGACAACGGCACGGATCTGAAAGACGAAGACGGCGAAATCGTCGTGACGCGGCTTAACGAGCAGGCCATTGCCGATTTGGCCCGCGAGACCAACGGACGCTTCTATCGGCTCAACAACGAGACAAACGAAACCCCAAAGGTTATTGGCGACATCGACGCGATCCAGGGGCAGGTCATCGATAGCCGCAAGGTGGCGGTAGACTCCAATAAGTACTACTATTTTCTGGCGGTCGCGCTGGGTTTGCTGCTGCTGGATGTACTTATCACCGTGCGGACTTTCCGACTCTGACGATCTCTTCGTATTTTCGGGCCAACAATCCGCCGACTATGACCTCGATGCTGCTGTACTTACTGCTTTGGATCTGGGACAACCGGGCGTTGGATACGGTCGGGAAGTCCAATCAAGACAAGAGTGATGCTGAAAGCGCGTACCTGGCGGGCGATTACCAGCAGGCGGCCGGACTGTACCGCCAGATTGCGTATGGCTCCATTTTCTCCGATCCGGCAAGTCGTCTATATTTGGCGCACAGCTATTTCAAGCTCGACAGTATGCGGCTGGCGCGTGAGCAATACACTTGGCTGCTGCGCGCATCCGATCCCGGCATTTCTTCCGAAGCCTACACGCAACTGGCTGTGCTGGCGGGCTTGGAACAGGACACCACAGAGGCGCTGTCCCAGCTAAAAATAGCCCTCCGCCTCGACCCTGATAATGAGACGGCGCGCTTCGACTATGAACTTTTGAAAAGAACGTTCTCGGGCAAATTACCTCTGGACCAAGCGCCTCCTCCACCTGAACAGACGCCACCACCGCCACCGCAAACCAATACGATCGAGCAGCGTGAAATCGAAATCGCCCGCGAGCGGGAAGAACTTTTGGAACAATTGCGGCGGCTCAATATGTCAGAAGATCAGGCCCGCTCGATCCTGGAAGCCATGAAATCCAATGAGGCCCAATATATCTATCAACTCAGGCGCGGCCAGTACTATGACCAATCCGAAAAAAGTAAAGTCGTGGAGTGGTAGGTGGATGTTGGATTTTAGACATCAAATTTTGGGCGAGGAATTTTCAATTCTCAACAGTGTGGGCTGCCCCGTATCAATTCTCAATTAAATAAATGAACGCATTAAAAGACACCAATTTCACCTTTCCTGGTCAGGAGGCTTTTTATCGGGGCAAAGTCCGGGATGTGTATACTTTTGCGGACAAATTGGTGATGGTCGCCACGGATCGCATCTCGGCTTTCGACGTGGTGCTTCCGCGCGCAATTCCTTTCAAAGGCCAGGTGCTCAACCAAATCGCAGCCCATTTTTTGCGCGCCACATCCGATATTGTGCCCAATTGGCTGCTGGAAGTTCCCGACCCTAATGTGAGCGTGGGACGGCGCTGCGAACCCTACGCCGTCGAGATGGTGGTCCGTGGCTACCTGGCGGGCCACGCCTGGCGTGAGTACCGGGCGGGTAAGCGGCAAGTCTGTGGGGTTACGCTGCCCGAAGGATTGCAGGAAAACGACCATCTGCCCCAGCCGATTATCACCCCCACGACCAAGGCCCACGAAGGGCACGACGAGGACATCTCGCGGGAAGATATCATGGCCCACGGCATCGTAGCGGAATCAGAATACACTCAACTTGAAGCCTACACGCTGGCACTTTTCGCGCGGGGCACCGAAATGGCGGCTGAGCGTGAATTGATCTTAGTGGATACCAAGTACGAGTTCGGTAAAATCGGCGATACGATCTACCTCATCGATGAAATCCATACCCCCGACTCATCGCGGTATTTCTACGCCGACAGTTACGCCCAAAACCAGGCCGACGGGTTGGCACAAAAGCAATTGTCGAAAGAATTTGTGCGGGAATGGCTCATTACCAGCGGTTTTCAGGGTAAGGCCGGGCAGCAGATTCCGGCGATGAGTGATGCGTGGGTAGCACAGATCGGTGCCCGCTACATCGAACTTTTCGAAAAGATCACGGGTATGGTTTTTGAGAAACACGAAAACGAAGACCTGACCGAGCGCATCGAGCAAAACGTTTTGCGTGCGCTCGCTTAACTACTCACTAAATACAGCCCATCGTTATGAATTACAAAATTGACCTGAAAGAACAGTACGCGGTCATCACGCTGCTAGAAGAAAAGCTGACCGCCGAGTTGGCCCCCGAACTGGAAAAAACCGCCCGGGAATTACTGCGCGAAGATTACAATAATCTCATCCTAGTAATGGATCAGGCCACGGACCTGGATCCGGAAGCCGTCATGATGCTTCGTAAGTTGGTCCAGTTGTGCAAGATCAAGCTGGGTACGTTCGTCGTAGCCACGGAGAACGATAATTTCATCGACCTGCTGGAAGATTCCAGTATTGCCGACATGATCGTGCTGCCTACACTGGAAGAAGCCGTTGACGCGGTATTTATGCACGACCTCGAAAATGAGTTTGGTGCGGGTGAGGATGACTACGATGAAGACGATTATCAAGGCATTAGCGAAATGAAAGAACCGTAATGCAACTCACTATTCTCGGCTCCGGCTCAGCTTCGCCCACTTTGTATAGTCATCCTTCGGCGCAGGTCATTACGATTGGCGGAGAATTTTATTTGGTCGATTGCGGTGAGGGAACGCAGTATCGCCTGCTCGAACAAAAACTGCGGCCCGGGCGCCTGAAAGGAGTTTTCATCAGCCACCTGCACGGCGATCATTATTTCGGTTTATTTGGCCTGCTGACAAGCTTAAGCTTGGGCCAATGCACCGACGATCTATTGCTTTTCGGACCAAAGGGGTTAGGCGAGGTACTCATCGAAATATTCCGGCAATCTAACACCCGGCTATCCTACTTCCTGGATTTCAGGGAAAATGACGCCGAAAACCCGGGCTTGATTTATGATCATCCCGGTTTTACCGTTTCTACCCTACCCTTGCAGCACCGTATTCCCTGCACCGGTTTTCTCTTCCGGGAAAAGATCGCCGGGCGCAATCTCCGCAAGGAAATGCTTAGTCCTGAGATGACGCACGAGCACCTTAAGCTGCTCAAAACAGGACAGGATGTAGTAAATTCTGACGGTAAAACTCTGTACGCAAGTATTGATTACACCAGTCCGCCGCCCGCTCCCCTCGCCTACGCCTATTGCTCCGATACGATTTTCCGGCCGGAACTGATCCCCTACGTAAAGGATGTAGATTGCCTGTACCACGAGGCCACCTTTCGGGACAGCGAATTGCACCGCGCCAACCGCACCTTCCATTCCACCGCCCGACAAGCGGCCACCATTGCCCGCGACGCGGGCGTGGGCAAACTCTTCATCGGGCACCTTTCGTCTCGCTACACCGAGCCGGATGATTCGCTTGCGGAGGCGCGCGCCGTTTTTCCCGAAACTTACTTCGCCGAAGAGGGCCAAACCTATCCGATTGCCAGAAAGGACACAGCCCTGTAGTACCGGAAGCATCCAAAACCAATACGGACTTTTTTTTTCAATGAAACCGATCAGTCGTTGGCTTTTTGACAATATTTTGGGATATTATATAAGGTAATTTACAAATTGCCCGAAAGCCACGAAATATTGCCATTCGCTGGTTTTACCAAACATATTTTCTTATTATATTGCGTTGCTTTGGCACTTGAACTACCAAAAAGCCAATTTGCGATATAACAATTTGCGCCCCTAAATCGGGTCTATTGTCATATTTGCAAAAACCCACGCTTATATTTAATTGCATGACCCTTCTTTCCCAGAACACAGACGACCAACCCGGGCTATACCGTTCCGAATTTGAACATGATGCCTGCGGCATTGGCTTCCGGGCGCACATGAAAGGCCGCAAGTCGCACCAGATTGTGGCTGACGCCATTCATATGCTCGAACGCATGGACCATCGCGGGGCCTGCGGCTGTGACCCCAACACAGGCGACGGCGCGGGGATTCTATTGCAGATACCCCACGAATTCTTCGTGGAGGAATGCCTCGACTTGGGCTTTCAGTTGCCCGACAGCGGTGAGTACGGCGTGGGGATGCTTTTCTTTCCTCAGGATGAGGAGATCAGGGAGGAATGCCGGGGGATCATCAACCGAAAGATCAAGAAACTGGGTATGACGCTGCTGGGCTATCGCAAGGTGGCCACACTAAACGATCAGCTTGGCGAGGGGTCGCACGCCGTCGAACCCCACATCGAGCAGGTATTTATTCAGCAGCCCGACCTGATCGGCGACGAATTAAACTTTGAACGCAAGCTTTTCATTCTGCGCCAGGTAGTCGATAAATTGGTTTCCAGTATAAAAAAGGCCAAAAGCCATTTTTATTTCGCCTCGTTATCCAGCCGGACAATTTCCTACAAGGGACAGCTCACCACCAATCAACTCGAATACTACTTCCCCGACCTCAGCAATGAGTCGGTTGTGTCGGCTTTTGCGGTGGTGCATTCGCGCTTTTCTACCAATACTTTCCCATCCTGGAAACTGGCGCAACCTTTCCGCTACATCGCCCACAATGGTGAAATCAATACCGTAAAGGGCAACGTGAACTGGATTCGGGCTGGGGAAAAATCCCTGAAATCAGAATACTTCACGAAGGAGGAAATGGAGATGGTCCTGCCGATTTGCGACGCCAAGCAGTCCGATTCGGCTAACCTCGACAATGCCATCGAGTTGTTGTACCTATCGGGCCGATCGTTGCCGCACGTGATGATGATGCTTATCCCCGAGGCCTGGTCCGACAACGCCCAAATGGATCCGAACCGCCGGGCTTTTTACGAGTACCACGCCGCCATCATGGAGCCTTGGGATGGTCCGGCTTCCATTTCCTTCACCGACGGCAAAATCGTCGGGGCCACGCTCGACCGCAACGGTTTGCGCCCTTCGCGTTATTGGGTACTCAACGACGATACCGTCATCATGGCCTCTGAGGCGGGGGTATTGGAAGTGGATCAGGCCAAGGTCGTCAGTAAGGGTCGGTTGCAACCCGGCCGCATGTTTGTGGTCGACATGGAGGAAGGCCGCATTATTCCCGACGAAGAACTGAAAGCCGAAATTTGCGCCCGCCAGCCTTATCAGGAGTGGCTGGACGAATACAAGCTGCACGTCGACGACCTCGATCAACCCATCAGGATGTACCGGCAGTACGACGATAATGCCCTTACCAAACGGCAAATCGCCTTCGGATTTTCGTCCGAAGACCTGCGTATGATTCTGGCCCCGATGGCCCAAATGGGCAAGGAAGCCATTGGTTCCATGGGTACCGACGTGCCCTTGGCCGTGCTTTCGGAGCAGAGCCAGCATTTGTCCAATTACTTCAAACAACTTTTTGCTCAGGTTACCAATCCGCCCATCGACTCCATTCGGGAGCGGTCGATCATGTCGCTGATCGGTTTCGTGGGGGCCAACGAAAATATCCTGACCGAAACGCCTTGGCACTGCCGCCAAATCGAGCTGCCGCATCCGGTGCTTACCGTGCCGGAATTCGACAAGCTGCGCTTTGTGGACAAGAACCACTTTCAGGCCAAAACCATCAATACCTATTTCCGCTCCGACCAGGGCGGCGAAGGCTTGAAGCGCGCCATTAAACGGATTCAGGGCTACGCCAAAGACGCGATCGAGGACGGTTTCGAGATCATCATCCTCTCCGACCGCGCCATCGACTCCGACCACGCGCCGGTACCTTCGCTGCTGATTACTGCCGCCGTACACCACTACCTCATCCGCAAGGGTTTGCGGGGTAAAGTGGGCATTTTGGTAGAAGCCGGGGATATTTGGGAGTCGCACCACTTCGCCACTTTGATTGGCTACGGTGCGGCGGGAATTTGCCCGTATATGGCGTTTGAGTCGCTTTCCTTCATGAACCGTACCAAGCGAATCGAGGGCGAATTCACCGACGAAGTACTGTACGCCAATTATATTAAGGCCGTCAATAAGGAGCTGCTAAAGATCTTTTCCAAGATGGGCATCTCGACGCTGCAATCTTACCAGGGCGCGCAAATATTCGAGTGTCTGGGCTTGAACAAAGAGGTAATCGACAGCTATTTCACCGGCACGATTTCGCGCATTGGCGGAATGGGCCTCGACGAAATAGCCCGCGAAGTATTGGTGCGGCACAAAATAGCCTATCCCGAGACGCCTGCGCCTAACCCGCACCTGGAAGTGGG
>JBBSSJ010000087.1:0-15978 GCA_038242095.1 Cytophagales bacterium | reverse complement strand
TCGCTCCGCAAGCGGTTTTCGGCTTTGCAGAATCTGCCGCCGTTTTTTCGGCTGGTTTGGAATACTAACAAGCCGCTGACGGTGGGCAACGTCGTGTTCCGCTTGCTGAAAGCCGGGATTCCGGTGGTGATGCTGTACATCGGCAAGGACATTATCGACGAAGTCATCCGGCTCATTGGCAGCGGCGGTTCGCAGCGGTACTTGTGGACGCTGGTGGCGGCAGAATTGGGGCTGACCGTTTTTTCGGATTTGCTGAGTCGGCTGATTGGCTTGTGCGATAGTTTGCTGGGTGATTTGGTGGCCAATAAAACCTCAGTGGACTTGGTACATCACGCGGCGCAACTGGATTTGTACCAATTCGAGAACCCCGTTTTTTACGACAAGCTTGAACGCGCCCGCCGCCAGACGACCAGCCGGACGGTGCTGCTCACGCAGTTACTTTCTCAGGTGCAGGATATCCTTTCGCTACTGCTGCTCGGGGCCGGATTGGTGGCGTTCAGTCCTTGGCTGATTTTGATTCTGATTGTGGCGGTGATTCCTTCTTGTCTGGGCGAAACGCACTTTAACGAGCGCAGCTACTCCCTTACCCGCTCCTGGACGCCCGAGCGCCGTGAACTCGACTACTTGCGCTACATTGGGGCCAGCGCCGAAACGGCCAAGGAAGTGAAGGTTTTTGGCTTGGAAAAGTACCTAACGCAGCGGTTCAAAGCGCTTTCGGACGAATATTATACCCAAAACAAAAAGATCGTTATCAGCCGCGCGACCTGGGGCTACCTGCTGGCGGCCTTGGGAACGCTGGCTTATTACGGTGCCTACATTTTCATTTTAATTCAAACCCTGGCCGGACTCATCACCATTGGTACCATGACGTTCCTGTCGGGTTCGTTCCAGCGGATGCACGGGATGCTACAAAACATTATGAGCCGCTTTTCTAGCATCGCCGAGAGTGCATTGTACTTGCAGGACTTGTTCGACTTTTTTGCCATCGAACCGACTATTAAAGCTAATGCGAGCGGCGTCATGATTCCCAAGCCCGTTCAGGAAGGC
Organism: Cytophagales bacterium; assembly: GCA_038242095.1. GTDB lineage: Bacteria > Bacteroidota > Bacteroidia > Cytophagales > Spirosomataceae > Persicitalea. The sequence continues at coordinate 14,931 of JBBSSJ010000087.1, read as the reverse complement.
TTCACCTTTGATAACGTCAGCTTTAAGTACCCCGACAGCGAGCGCTGGGCGATTCGCAACCTGACTTTCACGCTGCATCCCGGCGAAAAGCTGGCGCTCGTCGGCGAAAACGGGGCTGGAAAAACGACGTTGGTAAAACTACTATCGCGGCTGTACGAACCCAACGAAGGCCGCATTTTGCTGGACGGATTGCCGCTGGAAGCGTACAGTCTGGCTGACTTGCGGGCCAACATCGGTATCATTTTCCAGGATTACATCAAGTACGAAATGACGGTAGCCGAGAATATCGCCGTGGGCGACATCGAGCGCCGCGACGACGACGAACGCATCGCCGACGCCGCCCGCAAGAGTTTGGCCAGCGAAGTGGTGGAGCAACTCCCGGCGCAGTTCCAGCAAGTATTGGGCAAGCGTTTCAAAGACGGGCAGGAGCTTTCCGGCGGACAGTGGCAGAAAGTCGCCCTGGCCCGTGCTTACATGCGCGATGCCCAACTCGTGGTACTCGACGAACCCACCTCTGCCCTCGATGCCCGCGCCGAACACGAGGTGTTCCAACGGTTTAGCCGCTTGATCGAAGGCAAGATGGCCGTGCTGATTTCGCATCGCTTCTCGACCGTCCGCATGGCCGATCGGATTTTGTTTTTGGAAAATGGGCAACTACTTGAATTTGGCTCACACGAGGAGCTGTTGCGGGTGGACGGCAAGTACGCGGAGTTGTTTAACTTGCAGGCCCAAGGGTACCTATAATGATGAGTGATGAATGATGAACGGGCTGGCGCACCAGTGATGAAAGTAACCTTGCCTGTCTTCTTCGTCAAAACGGATATATTCGAAAACTATATTTTACAACATGAACAAAAGCTTCATTCCTATCGCAGTGCTACTGCTGATTACCGCTATCTCTTGCTCTCATTCTTCAGGTTCTACCGAATCTACTGATTCCGCTGCCGAAGTAGCCGAAGCCGAGTGGAAAACGCTCTTTACCAGTGACCTTTCAAACGCGACTTTTCCAAAGGGCGTTTGGTACTGGGAAGACAGTACTTTGACCGCCACGGAGGACCAGGCGATTTGGACGAATGAAATCTACGATAATTTCGAAGTGGAACTGGAATTCAAGAACGCTCAAGGCACCAACAGCGGCGTGTTTGTGTACGCCGAACCCGACAAGTGGTTGACCAATTCGGTGGAGATCCAAATCGCCGACGATTACGATCCCCAGTGGGCCAATAGCTCGACGAACTGGCAATGCGGGGCACTTTTTGGCCATCAAGCCGCTACCGCGCAAAAAGTAGTGAAGCAGCCCGGCGAGTGGAACAAGTACAGTATTGTCTGTCGGGACCAGAATATCAAAGTGTTCCTTAACGGAAAATTGGTCAACGATGCCGATTTGGGGAAGTTCACTTCCGAAAAGACCAATCCCGACGGCACCGCCACGGTGGATTGGCTGAGCGTGCCGCTAGCCGAATTAGCGACCAAAGGGCACGTTGGTTTTCAGGGCAAGCACGCGAACAAGCCCATCTGGTTCAGGAATTTGCGAATTCGGGAGATTTAAAATGTGCTGGATTCTTTGCCCTCAATTCTTTATATTTCCGAAAAACACGATACGCCATGCAACAAGTAGCGAGATACGATATAGAAAGACTTGACGAGGAATCCATCAACCGGATTCTGGCACCGTTTAAGGGACGGCACGTCGAAGTGGTGGTTAAGGAAGTAAAAAAAGAACAATCTATTAGCCAACGGGAGATGTTCAAAAGATCCGAGGAGGTTAGGTTAAGGCTTAGGAAAATAAAAGTTGATCCAAACCTCAATCTCTCCGATTTGGCTAATGAAGTCAACCTATGATTTATTTTGACTCCGATGTTTTGGTGAATTATTTTGTGGAGCAGGATTTGCAAAAAAATAAGGAGGCCATCGAGCTTTATAGAAAATCGAGCAGTGAAGAATTATTCTTTTGCTCAGTGCTTTCATTGCAAGAGACGGCCTTTGTCCTATCGAGGCTCGATACAGATAGAGAAGAAATCATAGCAATGATTCGAAGTATTCTTTCGCTTGAAACAGCAAACTGCAAGGTATCTCATTTCGAACGAGCGATAGTTCTTGCACGAAAAGTCGGTTTTCAGCACATCAACGATTGCCTGCACACCGCCATTGCTGAAGAATTCTGCGAAGAGCTTTACACCTATAACAAAGCAGACTTCAAGCGTATTCAGAAATACACTGATTTAAAGATTACGATTCTCTGAACTTGAATTCAGGCAGGACTGATCCTTGTACTTCAATCCAAACCACCAACAATCAAAGCAACGCAACCAGCGCTGTCCAGCCAGTTTGGTGACTCGCGCCTAGCCCCTCCCCGGTGTCACCGTTGAAATATTCATAAAACAATATGTAGTCCTTGAAATGAGGATCGGTTTGCAGCTTTTCGTTGTCGCCAAAGATTGGGCGATGTCCTGCTTCGTCGCGCAGGAAAAGTGATTTTAAGCGCTTGGCCAGCTCATCGGCCGCCTGATCGATCGTGATGAATCGCCCCGTGCCAACCGGCATCTCGATCTTGAAATCCCCGCCATAGTAATCATGAAAGCGCCGCATCGACTGAACCAGCAGGTAGTTGACGGGCATCCAGACCGGGCCGCGCCAATTGCTGTTGCCGCCAAACATACTCGTAGTACTTTCGGCGGGGGTATAGGCTACCGTAAAATGCTGTCCGTTCATCTGGAACTCGAAAGGATCTTGCTCGTAAACCTTGGAAAGCGACCGGATGCCATGGGGCGACAGGAACTCGTTTTCGTCCAGCATCCTGTTCAGTAGACATTTCATCCGGTGGCCGCGCAATAGACTAAGTAAGTGCATATTGCCTTCCCCGTTAATTCCCTCCCACCGGCTAACGAGTTCTTGCAGATCGGGCCGTTGCCGCATCAGCTCTACCATGTGGGCTACCATCCGGGGTAGCTTGGTGAATTTATCGTCGTGAATCACTTCTACGGCAATCAGGGGCAATAAGCCCACCAGCGAACGCAACCTGAGCCGTTTTAGGGTACCGTCGGTCAGGTTTAACATATCGTAGTAGAAACCGTCTTTTTCATCCCACAGTCCAGTCCCCTTCTCGTTGGACATGTTAGCCATCGCGCCGGCGATGTAGAAGAAATGCTCTCCGAACTTGATTGCCATTTCTTCGTACACGGGCTGACTATCGGCCAATTCCATGGCCATCCGCATCATATTGAGCGAGTACATAGCCATCCAGCTAGTGCCATCGGCCTGCTCGAGCGTGCCCCCGCCGGGTATTGGGGCGCTACGGTCGAAAACCCCGATATTGTCCAGCCCCAGGAATCCCCCTTCGAAAATATTGTTACCCTCTTCATCCTTCCGGTTAACCCACCAGGTAAAGTTGAACATTAACTTATGAAATACCTGCTCCAGGAATTCTGTATCGGCCGTGCCGGTCGCCTCGCGTTCCATATTGTAAATGTCCAGGGCGGCCATGGCGTGCACGGGCGGGTTCACGTCGCCGAAGTTCCATTCGTAGGCGGGTAGTTGGCCGTTGGGGTGCATATAACGCTCTTTCAGCAGCAGCAGCAGCTGTCCCTTGGCAAAGTCGATATCGACTGCCGCCAGGGCCACACAGTGAAAAGCCAGATCCCAGGCCGCAAACCATGGGTATTCCCACTTATCGGGCATCGAAATTATGTCAGCTGCCCGCAGGTGATCCCAGTGCGAATTGCGTTGCCGCTGCCTTTGTTCGGGAGGCTCGGGTTCTCCGGCATCACCCAGCAACCAGCGGTTGACGTTGTAATAGTAAAATTGCTTGGTCCACAGCATCCCCGCCATCGCCTGGCGATGCACGTTGGTTTCGTCCTCTGATTTCTGGCCGAATTTGCCCTTATAATAATCGTCGGCCGCCTGCCGCTGGGCATCCATAATTCTATCGAACTGCTCGAAAGGACGGACTTGTTTTTTGTTGGTCAGCCGGAGCCGCACGGACACACTTCCACCCGCCGGTACCGTGAAGGCATAGTGCAGGGCGACCTTGGTTCCGGATGGATTGGGATTGACGGCGTCCTCCTTACCCCCAATTACGTAGGCGCCGATGCTGTCCTTGGTATAAGGCGTGGCGTTAGGCGATCCGTACAGGCGTTCGTTGTTAGTTTCGTTTTCGGTAAAAAGCATTTCCGCTTCGCCGTCGACGTAGCAGTAGTAGTCGCCCAGCTCCGGGCAACTTAGCAGCAGCAGGTTATTATCCACGACCGATGCCTCCGGTCTTTGATCTTCGTGGTGCCAACAGGGTGTCCAGCGAAACCACAAAGTGGGCAAGATACGGATCGGCGCATCGGTTGCGCCCCGATTGTGTACCGTGTACTGCGCCAGGATATCGTCCTCGGTATTTTTGGCGTACTCCATGAAGACGTCGAAGTACGCGTCGTTATCGAATATTCCGGTATCCATCAACTCAAACTCCGGTTCCAGCCGGGAACGGCGCGCGTTTTCTTCGATCAGCCAGGCGTAGGGAAAAGCTATATGAGGATACTTGTAGAGCATCTTCATATAGCTGTGCGACGGTACATTGTCGAGGTAGTAGTACATCTCCTTTACATCCTCTCCGTGGTTGCCTTCTTCGTTGGTCAGGCCGAAGAGACGTTCTTTCAGGATCGGGTCGCGCTCGTTCCACAAAGCCAGCGCCAGACAGAGATTCTGCTGCCGATCGCTAATGCCTCCCAATCCCTCCTCTCCCCAACGGTAGGCTTTGCTCCGCGCCATGTCGTGCGTGATGTAATTCCAGGCATCGCCGTCAACGCTGTAATCTTCGCGGACGGTGCCCCACTGTCGTTCGCTGAGATAAGGCCCCCAGTCGCGCCAGCGGCGCGGGTCTTTCATTTTTTCGAGTTCGTTCATGGTAGTTTTCCGGTCGTTTGGGTGAGCGTAAAGTCCACTCTGTCGGCCAAGCGATTGGCCAGGATAGCGGCCGCTTTGTCCGCGCCAAAGACGCGTTCTGGAAAGCTGCCGGAGAAAAAGGACCCTAAAATTAAAACCAGTACGGAAAGAAGAAAAGAAATCATGAATTGTTTTTTTACAATTTGATAACCCAGAGTTATGAAGTCGAAAAATCTGATGAATGGCGAAGGTATCGTATAGACAACACGCTAACAGCCTATCAAAATAATAGCATGGTATTGTCAATTTTTAAACAATACTTCTATCTTTGGAAAATCACAACCCTTATTTACCAACTACACAACCTTGCTCGCAATGAAAAAATTTGTACATGTTTGGCTGGTTACGTGGCTCTTTACTGGGCTTTCCGTGGCTATTGCCCAGGACCAAACCGTAAGTGGTACTGTGACTTCTGAAAAGGACGGAGCATCGGTACCGGGCGTGAGCGTGGCCGTAAAAGGCACCACCCAGGGAACGCTCACCAACGCCGCCGGAGCGTACAGCATCGCGGTCAATTCCCGCGCAACCCTGGTTTTCAGTGCCATCGGTTTCGTAACGCAGGAAATGGCGGTGGGGAACCGCAGCGTAATCAATGTCGTGTTGGCCGAAGATACCAAAACGCTCAATGAGGTAGTCGTGACGGCCCTCGGCATCAGCCGCGATAAGAAGGCACTGGGCTATTCGGCGCAGGGGGTGGACAACGAGGAGCTGGTGCAGAACCGCCAGACTAACCTTGTCAACGCCTTGCAGGGTAAGGTAGCGGGCGTCACCATCAACAGCACAGGCGGCGCACCGGGCCAGGGAGCGCGCATCCTGATTCGGGGCATCAACTCCATCGACGTGGGGCGCGACAACCAGCCGCTGTTCGTCATCGACGGCATCCTGCTGGATAACAGCACTTCTACTACTGGCTCCGGGTCCGAACTACGGGGCATGTCCAACCGAGCGGCGGACATCAATCCCGACGACGTGGAGAGCATCAACATCCTAAAAGGCGGCGCGGCCACGGCACTCTATGGTCTGCGGGGTGCCAATGGCGTGGTCGTCATTACCACCAAATCCGGTAAGGCGGGCGCGTTGCGGGCTAATTTCAGCAGTACCTACGGCGTTGAAAATGTGAACAAGTTTCCTGAGATTCAGGACAAATACACCATTGGCTACAAGGGCGAATACGACCCCAACAGCTTTTGGCCGTCGTGGGGACCGACCGTGGCCGACGCCAAGAAAATCGACCCTACCCATCCCGACAAGCTTTACAACCATTTTAAGGACGCCTACCGCCAGGGACAGCAGTTTCAGAACAACCTTTCGTTCTCGGGCGGTACGGATAAAGTCACTTTCTTATCCTCCATCTCACACCTGTACCACGAGGGCGTAATTCCCTTTACCAGTTTCAATAAGCTCTCGGCCCGGCTAAACGCGCAGGTGAAGTTCAGTGAGAAGTTCACGACCAGCACTAACTTGAACTTCATCAACTCGGGCGGCGACCGCTACAACGCTGATCGTTTCAACGAAAGCCTCAACTACTGGTCGCCTCGCTACGATGTACGCGACTACATCAAGCCCGACGGTACTATGAAAACATACGGCAACAACAACCCGATTTACGGCGCTTACACCAATAAGTTGAAAGACAACGTGAACCGCCTGATCGGTGGCGTCAACTTCAATTATACGCCGCTGACATGGCTGTCGCTCAACTACCGGGCGGGCCTCGACACCTACTCCGACAGCCGCCTGCGGACCGCTCCCGGCCCGCGCGGCTTTGCCGACGAGTATGTGTATGAGGACAACGCCTTAGGTTTTGTCTACCAATACAATACGCAGTTCCGGTCCATCACCTCCACCTTTACCGCCAGCGGCACGGCCAATTTTGGCGACAACCTCAAAGCGACCCTGCGCGTGGGCCACGACCTATACGACCGCCGCTCCCGCAGCTTCGGGGCCGAGGGCAACGAACTGACAGTATATAACTATTTTGATCTGCGCAATGCCAAAAGCATTACCCCGAAGCAGAGCGCCGAGGATTACCGCCTGATGGGAATTTTTGGCGAACTGACGCTGGAATACCAGAATTACCTGTACCTGACGCTGACGGGCCGCAATGACATCACCTCCTCACTGCTGGCACCCAACAATTCGTTTTTCTACCCATCGGCCAGCGCCAGCTACGTATTTTCCCAACATCTGAAATTGCCTCAGTCGATCAGTTTAGGCAAGTTGCGAGCCTCCTACGCCAAAATCGGTAAGGACGCTTTGCCTTATTCTACCACGACGGGATACGCTTCTTACTCGTCACTACCTACGGGTTATACGGGTTTCACCCGCGGCGATGTGCTAGGCGACCCCACGCTGCGGCCTGAGTTCACCGAAACTTTCGAGGGCGGTCTTGAATTGGGCTTCTTCGGTAGCCGACTGGGATTAGATTTCACCTATTACCATTCTTTGAGTAAGGATCAGATCATTCAGGTCAATGTCACGTCGGCGACGGGCTATTCCAAAGCGGTAATCAACTCGGGCACCATGCGCAATCAGGGCGTGGAACTGGCGCTACGCGGCAGTCCGATCAAGAAGAGCAATTTTTCGTGGGACGTTAACCTCAATTTCTCGGCCAACCGCAACACTGTCATCAGCATTCGGGAGGGCCTGAAGGAGATCAGCTACGCCTCGCAGTCTGGCTACGCCGGATCTACGGTAACTCAGAAACTCATTCCTGGTACGGCCTACGGTAACCTGTACGGTACCAGCTACAAGCGTTACTACGCCAAAGGTTCAGAAGGAGAAGAGGATCCGATTACAATTGACAAGAGCCGTCCCATCGTCATTGGCACCAATGGCTTTCCGGTGCGCAACACCGCCCAAAAACTCATCGGCAACGCGCTACCCCGCTGGGTGGGTGGTCTCAACAATAATATAAGCTACCGCGATTTCAGCTTGTCGGTATTGTTCGACGCGCAGGTAGGTCAGTATCGTTACAACCAGCTCGATAACTTTTTCTCGGCTTTCGGCATTGCCAAGTACACCGAGAACCGCAACGAAACGAAAGTATTCGACGGCGTTTTGGCTGACGGCACGCCCAACACCAAGGAGGTGTTCCTGGGCCAAGGTAAGGGTCCCGATGGCGTAGACTATAATGTTGGCTACTACCGCAACGTGTACCGGGGGATTTCTGAGAACTTCGTGGAAGATGCCTCCTGGGTGCGGCTGCGGTCGGTGCGGCTGGGCTACAATCTGCCCGCTTCGTTGTTCAAAAAAGGGCCGATCCGCAATGTGCAGCTGAGTGTTACGGGTAATAACCTGTGGCTTGCCACCAAGTACAAAGGCTATGATCCCGAGGCAAGTTCCTTCAATAGCGGCAGCAACGTAACCGGCTTCACCGGCTTCGTCTACCCCGCCGTCCGAAGCTTCCTTTTTAGCCTGAATGTAGGATTCTAAAATCAATTTGGAATTAGTGAATTATGGAATATCGGACGGGTTCGCCCTGCGAGAAACTTAACGCCCGGCAAAAGCAATATTCACTAATTCCGACATTTACCAATTCACTAATTATAATGATGAAACGTACCATACTCATTATCACCCTCCTGACCACGCTTGGAATGAGCGGCTGTAAGGATTATTTCGACCTGAACGAGAATCCCAACCAGGTTATAACGCCGCCGTTGAAGTCACTGTTGTCGACGACGACGCAGAAAACGGCTCTCAATTCACAGAACGTAGCGGATTTTACTTCCTATTTTGTACAGTATCTGGCCAGTCCAAGTGCGGGTAGCAACACCGACACCTACCAAGAAACCAGCTACTCCAGTACCTGGGATGCGATTTATTACGCCATGGCCGACCTTACGGACATGAAGCGCTTGGCCACCGAGCAGAACTCATCAGAATATGTGGGCGTGGCCGATGTCATGCTATCTTATCACCTTAATCTGATCGCGGATACTTACGGCAGCGGGCCATTCACGCAGGCCTTCAAAGCAGAAACGCTTATTCCCGCTTACGACTCGCCGGAGGATATGTACAACAAGGGGCTGCGGCTGCTTGACGACGGCATCGCCGAGCTATCTAAAACCGACTCCAATATCAAGCTGAGCGCAGCGGATGACCTGATCCACGGGGGCAAGCGGGAGGCATGGTTGAAAACCGCTTATGCGCTGAAGGCCCGGATGCTCAATAAGATTTCCAAGAAGGCGAACTACGATCCCGCCGCCGTCCTTGAAGCGGTCAGCAAGTCGTACACCTCCAACGCCGACGATGCGCAGATGGGTGTCTTCCTGCTGCGTAGTCCCTGGGCCCAAACTGCCCGTAACAATGCCCTGCTGGTACTCGACGGCTGGCTTTCCAACCAACTGATCGACCAGCTTAACGGCACGACCTACGGATTGTTCGACCCCAGAGTCGAGAAGATTACCGACAAAACGATCGATGATGTTTACAAGGGAACCGTTAACGGCGCGGGCAACTCTACTGCTGCTTCCAATACGGTGAAGGACGAGAGCTACATCTCGCTCAACTCCCCGCTGACGGGCGATAGCTCGGCGCTACTGATTGTTACCTACGCAGAAGTGAAGTTGATCGAGGCCGAGGCCGCCCTGCGTGCGGGTAACAGCGAGCGGGCCTACAAAGCATACCTGGAAGGCATCAAAGCCAATATGGACAAACTAGGCGTGGCGACCGCCGCCCGCGACAAGTACGTTGGTAATCCCATTGTATCGGTCGGTGCCGCTAACCTAACGCTGGACCTTATTTTCAAGGAAAAGTATGTCATCACCTACCTTAACCCAGAGGCATGGGTCGACGCGCGCCGCTTCGACTATAAATACAAAGGATTCAAACTACCGGTTAGCGCCGCTTTGACGACATTCATCCGCCGCGTGGCGTATCCCACCAACGAGATTTCGGAAAATGGGGTCAATGTCCCGGCAGCGTCGCCCCTTTCCGAGCCGCTCTTCTGGGATAAGTAAATTTTAAGTGGAAACGCTTATTGTCTACCCAAGTGTCCGGTTTCGAAACGCAAGTATTCGAAATCGGACACTTTTATTTTGTAATTATACTGACTACCAATAAATTGGTTTAATGGCGTAGGCTTTACCAACACGTTGTTACCGTTGGAATACTTCGACGAGCAGAGCACAACGGCCTACCCTACGACGTTTAAAACGACAAAAAGCCGTTACCTTTCACGAAAATTCGGACGCGCTGCAACAACAGTTGGTCGTTTACACCCAAGATCAACCGGTAAAACTCACACTAAACGCCACCCATCTTTCGTGAAGAACATTCTCAAATTTTCTCCCCTATTTTTAATCTTTGTCTTCAATTCTGCCCTGGCCCAACAAATTCCCGGCCTGGCAATCAGCAATTACGGCGGCCTGTATCGCGCCACGCAAAATCCGTCCGTGCTGGCGGGTTCGCGCTATAAATGGCAAATCAACCTGATTACACTCGGCAGCACGGTAAACAACCGGTATTTCTATTATTTCAAATCCAATGCCTTTCTGTACCCACAGCTCGTACCGCACTCGACCAAAGAACTATACGGTCGGTCGCGGACGATGGGCTCCATAACGCAGGGCGACCCACTATACGTGGCAAGTGAAATTCGGCTACCGTCGGTGATGTTTTCGGTGGGAAAAAATCAGGGCTTTGCGCTACAAATGCGGTCGCGCGGTTTTGTGTACGGCCATAATTTGCCCCGGGAAATCCGCCGAATGTATTTCAAACGGCTCGACTCGCCCGCTACACCAACGGGCGCGGGTGCGTGGGGTAACTTCGACCTCGGTCAACAGAGTTTTTCGGAAGCCAGTTTTTCTTACGGGTTGCAACTCGTGAACTTGCGCGCCCATAAATTAAAAGTGGGGGCCACGGCCAAGTACCTTTTTGGGGCAAGAGCCAGCTACCTGCAAGCATCAGCGGATCGCTACGAAATTCGTCCCAAGTCGGGTGGCGAAGCGGACGAAAAGGAATTTGTGCTGAATGATTTCACTTACGAAAGCGGCTATACCCATCCGACTGCGCCCTTTAAGCTAAGTGAACTGACTAATCCCCAAAAATACGGCAGCGGTTGGGCTTACGATCTGGGGGCAACCTACGAGCTTGGTTCGTACTGGGGCAACCTGGAGACGGACGACGACGCCCGACCCGGCTACCTGCTGCGTTTCTCGGCTTCCCTTACCGACTTGGGCAGCATTAACTACCAAAGTCCCGATAGCCGGGTGGTTTCCGGGAGCCAAAGCCGCACGGTGATCGGGCAAAAAGAGATGGAAACCATTGCCGATCGGAACGCGCAGGGTTTCGCCGAAGTACTGCCCGTGCAGAACGAAACTACGCTGCTGCGCGATGCCCGCCTGCCCACCGCCCTGCGTTGGGACGTGGACCTGCAGCTCGTCAAGTCGCTTTTTCTTAACGTTTCCCAAAATAAACGCTACGGCGACGCGCCCCGCAGCCCGCTGGATATGACGCAGCCCGACGCACTCATCATTACGCCTCGCGTCGAGAACGAGGATTCGGACTTCGCGCTGCCGCTAACTTTTATTGAAGGTAACAAGAAAGTCATGGTGGGGGCAGTGGCTCGCTTTGGCCCCATTTACGCAGGGTTCAGCAATATCGGTGGCTTCCTTAACCGCAAAGACGCCGATGCCCAGCGGGCGACTTACTTGTATGTAGGGTTTTCGGCCTGGCAGTTAAAGCCAAGGAAGTGAGAACAAAAGCACGTTAAAGCGTCCAATTTCGAAACCCAGGTGTTCGGAATCGGACACTTTAATTTTGTGAAAACTCTGATTTCCAATCGGTTGAATTTATGGCATAGGTTTATTGAGAAGAAGAATGAGCCTTTTCTCTGTCCTCATTTCCTCCTTTGGCTATGCTTCGCAACAATCTAAAAATCGCTTACCGCAACCTGGTCCGGCACCGGGGCTTCACGATTCTCAATACGCTTGGGCTGAGCGTCGGTGTGGCCGCCGCCTTGCTGCTGTTTATGGTGGTACGCTACGAAATGAGTTTTGATACATTTCACACGAACTATGACCGCATCTACCGCGTCGTGCGGGAACGGGTAAATCCTGACGGCGGCGGTGAGTATTCGCCCGGTAACCCGCTTCCCGTAGCCGCAGCGCTCAAAACCGACATTCCGCAGTTCGTGATGATCGTTCCGGTTTTTGGCACCCTCGACCCCCAGGTGACGGTACTGGGGGCCGATCCCAATTCTAACGATCTTTCCTCAAAGTTTATCGAGGACAACCAAGGGCTGATGGTCGACCCCGAGTTTTTCGAGATGTTCGATTACCAATGGCTCGTTGGCAGTCCCGTGGTATTGGCCCAGCCCAACACGGTCGTGCTATCGCGCAAGTACGCCGAGAAGTACTTCCAAGACTACCAGCAAGCCGTGGGCAAGTACCTCGGCATCAACAACACCACGACCATGCAGGTAGGCGGCGTGCTGGAAGACGCGCCGCAGAACACCGATTTCCCGCTTAACCTGGTGATTTCCTACGAGTCCAAGCGCGCCCAACCCAAATTGTTCGGCTTCGGTGAATTCGGCAGTTGGGGCAGTACAAGCAGCAACGACCAAATTTTTGTGCTTCTGCCCAACTACTTTACGGTAGCCTCGGCCGACGCGCTACTGGAAAAGTTCTCGCGCAAGCACTACGACGCGCGCAAGGAAAACGACAAGAAAACACACAGCCTGAGCGCTCTGTCCGACCTTCACCACAACGTCGAACTCGACAACTACCGGGACCGGGCGGTGCCCCACGAGCGCATCCGCAATATCGCGATTGTGGGTATCCTGATCCTGCTGATGGCCTGCATTAATTTTATCAATATTTATTCGGCCCTGGCCACCAAACGCGCCAAGGAGGTGGGCGTCCGTAAAGTACTGGGTAGCCAGAAAGGACAACTGATCGCGCAGTTCATGACCGAAACTTTTCTGGTCGTGCTGGGCTCGGTGGTAGTGGGCGTTATGCTGGCCTACGCGGCTCTGCCAATTCTGGAAGCCATGTTCGACGTACCGACCGACCCGTCGCTGTACTTTACGCCCCAACTAGGGCTGTGGCTATTAGGCGGACTGCTATTACTTACCTTGCTGGCAGGCGGCTATCCAGCCCTGATTCTTTCCTCTTATTCGCCGCTGGAAGTATTTCGCAAGAAGGTTTCGCGCGGCTGGTCGGGCGGGCTCACCTTGCGCCAAAGCCTCATTGTGTTCCAATTTGCGGCGGCGCTCGTTCTTATCATCGGCACGGTCATCAACCTGCGGCAAATGGAATACATCGGCCAACTCGATCTGGGTTTTGTAAAAGAGGGCGTGTATAATATCAACATGGATACTGAATACACCAGCCGCAACCAAACCCTCCGCCAGGAATTGCTGCGGATGCCCGAAGTGAGCGCGGTGACTTTCGCTTCTGATCCGCCCTCCTCCGGTAATGACTGGAACAGCAACTTCGGCTTTACCAATCTCTCCGAGGACGAGAAATTTGATGTTTCAATGAAGCTAGCCGACGGGGACTACTTCAAAACCTACGACATCGAGTTTTTGGCAGGAGGTCCCTTCGCAACTGGCGACACCAACACCAAGTTCGTGGTCAATGAGCGGTTATTGAAAAAACTGGGTATCAAAGATCCGGATTCCGTCATCGGCCACGAGCTACGCATGGGTGGACAGGAACCTGCACCCATTGTTGGCGTCATTAAGGATTTCCATACCAAATCGGCCCGCGAAGACATTGCCCCCATCCTGTTGACCCAAATCGATCGATACTATTGGTCGGGTGCCTTCAAGTTGGAATCCAAAAATCTGGCGCAGACGGTGGCAAAAGTTGAAGCCGTTTACGAAAAGATCTTTCCCGAAGTACCCTTCATAGGCAAATTTTACGAGGAAAATATTGAGAACTTCTATCAGGCCGAGCGGCAGATGGGCTTGCTCTATCGGGTATTTGCCGGACTGACGGTGTTCATCGGCTGCCTGGGATTATTTGGCTTGTCGGCCTTTGCCGCCGAGCAGCGCACCCAGGAAATCGGCGTCCGCAAAGTACTGGGCGCAAGCGTGGGTGGCATCACGGCTTTGCTATCCAAAGATTTCCTTAAACTCGTCGCCATTGCCATCGTCATTGCCTCGCCCATCGCCTGGTACTTTATGAGCGCCTGGATGGCGGAGTTCAAGTACCAAATCGGTATCGAGTGGTGGGTATTCGTGCTGGCCGCCGTGCTGGCTTTGTTGGTTGCTTTTCTGACGGTGAGTTTTCAGGCGGTAAAGGCGGCGCTGATGAATCCGGTGAAGAGTCTCAGGTCAGAGTGAATGGCGGTCTTTGACCGCAGCGATGGCCCGGTCGAAGGACAGTAAACTGCCAGCTTTCTTCTCTTTGTTTTCCTGATCAACCACTTCGTCAAGAAAGCTATGCAAACAGTCACTTCTCCCCAATCACCGCGCCTCGTCCTGCAGCAAGTTCTGCCATGCTTACTGGCATTACTGTTCGACGCACCACTCCACGCCCAGCCCTCCGAAACCACCGTCTCGCTTTTTGACGGCAAAACCCTGAATGGCTGGAAAACCGCGAATCCCGATTACCAATCCTGGTGGTCGGTGGCCGACAGCACTATCCGCAGTGGCGACGGCGTCAAGAAAATTCCCGCCAACACATATCTGCACACAATCAAAGAATACGGCGACTTCGAGTTTCGCTGCCTGTTTCGCCTGCGGGGCGACCCGGTCACCGGGATGATCAACAGTGGCATTCAATACCGCTCCTTCGTAAAAGACGGCAAGATGATCGGCTACCAGGCCGACATCGGTGACGGCTACTGGGGCGATCTTTACGATGAACATCGCCGCGAAAAACTCGTTGGCGGTGATTTAAGTACTTTACGCCATCTGTTACGACCGAACGACTGGAACAGCTACATCATTCGCTGCCGGGGCAATCACCACGAACTCTACATCAACGGCGTCAAGACCGTCGATTACATGGAGAAAGACGCCAATATTTCCGCCAAAGGCATCATCGC
>JBBSSJ010000086.1:0-16021 GCA_038242095.1 Cytophagales bacterium | reverse complement strand
GCTGAAATACAACAACTTACCTTTCCTGGTAATTAGATAACCACTCAGACAGTAAACATTATTCAGGCTGCCGCTCTTGGCGTGAACAAACGCCTCTTTCCCTTTGAACATATTCCTGATCGTACCCGTTTTTCCGCCGGAAGGCAAGATCGCAAAGAGTCGCTCCTGCGGAATTTTCTCGTGAATTTTTCCCAATAAAGCCACGATGCTGCGCGGCGTAAACTGATTAAAGCGTGATATTCCCGACCCATCGCGCCAGACCGCCCGATCAGGCAAATCCGCCAATAGATTGGCTTGCGCGTGTTCGATGGCGAGATCTGAGCGCATCGGCAGGCCATTGGCGGACGCATAAAGCAGCATCGTTTGCTCAGCCATCATATTGTCGCTAACCTGCATCAGCCGCGTGTACATCGAATCAAACGGAATGCTGTTGATGGTCCGATAGCGCGCATCCAGCGAGTCGGTCGTGTAAAAGACTTTTCTCTGCAAAGCGTTCGACAACAGCCGCACGGTGAGCGAGTCGGAGGTAATGACAGGAATATCTTCTTCCAATCCGGCGGGCAAAGCGTAGCGCGAGCGACGGAAATGATTGCGAAAACGATCCCGCACCAGGCCCGTGACCGTGGTGTCGAGGTCCAGCGAATCCTGCCAAATTTCCGGCTCTACCCGCACGTACAAACCCGACGGGCTGGTAAAACGGGCAATGTTGCCATAGATCGGCAGCGCCGAGCGCTCGGCCTGATAGTAATCGTTGTAGTCGTCCCACGACCAGCCGGGACCATAAGCCGGGTTTTGCGTTTGGGCGCCCGAGTACACTAGTTTTTCGGGACGATTTTTCAGGAAATCCAGCACGGCGCTCGTCGGCAGATCGGGGTGTAGTAATGCCGGGTCGCCCGTGCCGCGAAAAGTCAGGACGCCGTCGCGGATTTGGTACTGCAAACCCGGAACCGAGTCGCCCAGCGACGAAAGCGCGGCGTAAAAACTAAAAAGCTTGGTATTGGAAGCGGGCGTGAAGTAGTGGTCGTCCTGGTAAGCGGCCAGGGTTTTCTTTTTGGCCGGATCGTACACCGAAATACCCACGTGGTGCTGCGTGAGCACGGGCGAGGTTTTTACTTCTTTTTGGATGTAGTGGGAAACGGAGCAGCCGGAGAGGAGCAGCGGGAGCAGGAGGTACTTTGGGGAAAACTTTCTTTGCATATTGTAGCGGGGCAAGCTAATTCGTTTCCGCTAATATACTTGAAAACGGAGAAACGCTGGCACTAAACTTTCTACTCGTTCTTGTACTTCACCACGAAAATATCGCTCTTGCCCTTGGCAGTGAGAGTACGGCCCGCCAGCGTGGTGGTACCCTGGAAAGAACCGGTGACGTAGATTTCGCCGTTGGGACTTATATCTGCCATTCCGGCGGATTCATTGTCCGGTCCTCCTATTTGTTTGATCCACAGCAGCTTCCCTCCTGAATCTAATTTTGTAATCACTACATCGTTGGCTCCCCTAGAAACCAGCGTTTTCTCCCCAATTTTTGTCTTGTAACCCAGAGTCGTGATGAGGTATAGATTATTCTCAGCGTCTCTTCGCAGGCTACGTCCGGCCATTTGTTGGTAGGGTACCCTTTGCTGAATCCACTGCACCTTACCGTTGGCGTTTAGTTTAGTAATAAACCCCTCGGTATTGACTGTTATTTTCATTTTCTGTTCTTCTGCCCTTAGATTTGCTTCTCCAAAATTGGCTTCGCTATCCGTAAAATTTCCGCTCACGAATACATTTCCAGTTTTGTCGGTTGCCACACTATTGAAAGCGTCTTCAATTTTACCACCCATTCGCAAAGCCCATAAGAAGCGCCCGTTTGAGTCACTTTTGGCGACGAATCCGTCGTGATAACCATGAGAGATAAGCTTGGTATTACCGAACTGAGTTTCAACCTCAAACATACCTGTCCAATAGATACTGTTATTTTCGTCAGTCGCCAGACTACTTCCGAAGCTGCTGCCTTGTAGTTTCTGTTTCCACAAGAGGTTTCCCGCCGGGCTGTACTTGGCAAGAAAGGCGCTGTTGTCACCGAAGTACCCCAAGATGGTGGTATCGTTGGGCGATATTTCACTAATGTAGCCAGTAATGTACGCATTGTCGTCTTTATCAAGTGTAACGTTACTAGCCATGTTGAAGACACCGCTTCCCAACTGCCGTGCCCATGCCAAATTGCCTATGCTGTCGTATTTGATGAGAAAGGAGGTTTGATTTTTCTTAGAGTTGGAAGAATCCTTTCCCACCGAGGCTCCCTTCTCGAACATCCCGGCGATATACACACTGCCATCGGTAGCCAAAGCCACGCTATGCGCAAAATCAGCCCCTGGTCCACCCGCTTGCCGCGCCCATTGAAGACTTCCCGTACTATCATATTTGGCGATGAAAGCATCAGTTTCTCCTTCGGCGATATATTTTTCCGTGCCGAAGGTAGCAGTGTCTTTGAAGTAACCACAGATAAAAACGTTGTTGCGCTTATCCAAAGCCAGGCCCATGCTTCCTGCTTCTGTTCCAATCCCTACCTGCCAAGCCAAGCTATCTGACGTGATAGTATTGCGCTCAGTTTCTGGCTTGATGTGATTTTCTATGCTTTCCTTTTTTGTTTGGGCAAAACCAAAACCTGATAGGAAACAAAATGAGATAAGAATTCTCCAGGTGTGCTGCTTCATCATACCAACGCAAAGATTTGAAAGATCCCGTTTTCCCAGGTACAGGATTTCTTGCCTACGAATGTACTATAATATTTAGGTACTTTGTCGACACCGGCGGAACGCCCGTACCTTTCTTAAAAAACTAATGACCGACCTCCTTCCTATTCTAAAGCAATACTACGGCTACGACGCCTTCCGACCCGTGCAGGAGGAGGCCATGCAATCCGTGTTGGAAGGACAGGATACGCTAGTACTGCTGCCCACGGGCGGGGGCAAGTCGCTTTGTTTTCAGGTGCCTACGCTGGCGCGGGAGGAAGGTATCTGCATTGTGGTTACGCCGCTGGTCGCGCTGATGAAAGATCAGGTAGAGCAGCTAAAAAAGCGGCACATTTCGGCGGCAGCGATACACGCCGGGATGAGCCGCCGCGAGATCGACGTGACGCTCGACAATTGTATCCACGGCAATGTGCGATTTTTGTACGTGTCGCCGGAGCGACTGCGTACCGAAATCATGATCGAGCGCACCAAGCAAATGAATGTCTCGCTGCTGGCCGTGGACGAAGCGCACTGCATTTCGGCCTGGGGCTACGATTTCCGGCCCGCCTATTTGCTGATCGCCGAGTTCCGGGATTTGCTGCCCGGCGTGCCGCTCGTGGCCCTTACGGCCTCAGCCACGGCGGAGGTGCAGGTGGATATTCTGGAAAAGCTGGAAATGAAGAACAGGCGGGTATTCCGGCAATCGTTTGCCCGCGCCAACCTGTCCTATTCGGCTTTTTACGAAGAAAATAAGGAGCGCAAACTCCTGCAAATCCTGACCAACGTACCCGGCACGGCCATCGTGTACGTGCGCACCCGCAAGCGCACCCAGCAGGTGGCCGAGTGGCTCTCGCGGCATAAAATTCAAGCCAACTACTACCACGCGGGCGTCCCCTACCCCGACCGCACCGCGAAGCAAACAGCCTGGCAACAGGGAAAAATACGCGTCGTGGTGGCGACTAATGCTTTCGGCATGGGGATCGACAAAGCGAATGTCCGCACGGTGGTTCATCTCGACCTGCCCGCCAGCCTGGAAGCCTACTACCAGGAAGCGGGCCGAGCCGGGCGCGACGGGCAAAAGGCCTACGCCGTGGCGCTCTACAACCACCACGATACCGACGAACTTAGCCAGGCGGTCGAGCGGAAGTACCCGCCAATCGCGACGCTGCGGCGGGTGTACCAGGCGCTGGCCAATTACTTCAAACTGGCGGTGGGCGGCGGGCAGTACGTGGGGTACAGTCTGGATATGCACGAGTTTATCAGCACGTTTGGCCTGCCGCTTTCGGAGACGCACTACGCGCTCAAACTACTCGAAGAAGAGGGTTTCCTGCAACTAAACGAAACCTTTGGCGATACGGCGAAGCTGCATTTTCTGGTGGATAACCGGCAGTTGTACGATTTTCAGATCCGCAATTCCGAGCAGGACGCCTTCCTGAAACTATTGCTGCGGCTCTACGGTG
This sequence comes from Cytophagales bacterium, assembly GCA_038242095.1. GTDB lineage: Bacteria > Bacteroidota > Bacteroidia > Cytophagales > Spirosomataceae > Persicitalea. Next base: position 11,850 of record JBBSSJ010000086.1, on the reverse strand, counting down.
GGGAGTTGTTTTCGGAGTACGTCAGGATTTCGGAGGGCGAGATTGGCAGCGCTTTTTATGCCCAGCTTCCCGAGGTGAAACAGCGGTTGCAGTTTTTGCAGGAACGCGAAATCATCGACTACGAGCCCCGCCGCGACAAGCCCCAACTCACCTACCTCACGCCCCGCTACGACGCCGACCAACTGCCGCTCAACGTCTACGAAATTGACAAGAAGAAAGACCGCGACCTGCGCAAAGTAGCGGCCGTAGTCCACTACGCCCAACACCCGACGCAATGCCGCACCCTCCTGCTGCTCGATTACTTCGACGAGCACGACGGTGAGCCCTGCGGCGTGTGCGACAATTGCCTGAAAAGACAAAAATCCGAAGCCCCGCCCCGCGACACTACCCCACTTTCGCAAAGCCTAGTACAGTACCTGCGCGAGCACGGTCCTACCGCCCCACGCCCACTCAGCGACGCCTTCGGACGTGTGCCCGAAGAGCAATTATTGACCGCCATCCGGGGATTAGTCGAAAGCGAGGTGTTTTTATACAATCAAGAAGGCAAATTGTCGCTAAGCGCGGACTCGTAAGATCGAATCACAACCGCTTCACGCTAATCCAAATATCACTATTCCGTCCCTTATCGTCGCTGCACGAAATCTTGACCCGGCCCGGCGGCGGACTAAAAAATACGGCGTCGGTCGGGCCGCTTTTACGGAATAGCTTATCGTTGACGTACCAAAAAACCTCCTCCACGTTATTCGCCGCCTGGCAACTCAGCAGAATTTGCTGCGGTTCGTCGGTGCGGATATAATACTCGCTACCCTGGTTGGGACTTACGACCAGCGGCGCGCCGTCGCGGAATACGCGCTCACAGGCCGGATTGTGCGGCGGTTCTTTTTCGTAGGGTATTTTTTTTAGCTCATAATAAGCAATCAATTCGGGCGCAAGATTAGGTACCGGACGCCGAACGTAATCGGCGGCGGGCAGGCAATAGGGACAATAGGTGATTTCATTTTTTTTATCCGTAAAAACCCACTTCCGGTGCGCACAGCGGCGGTAGGGCGACACGCCCATGAGGTGATAATCCACGATTTTGTGGGTGCAGAATTCCGACGGAATGTCGCCGCTCGCCGCGCAAACTTTGCGGAGCGCCACTGCGTCGGGAATTTTGTACCAGCCTTTGGGCGAGTTGTAGTCGAGGCTATTGAAGATCGAAAATAGGAGTGGCGTGGCGGTTTCGGCTCCGCTAAGCTCGGGTACGCCTTGCCCCGAAAAATTACCGACCCACACGCCTACCGTGTAGCGGCGGTTGTAGCCCACGCTCCAGGCGTCGCGGCGGCCGTAAGAAGTGCCGGTTTTCCAGGCGATGCGCGGCAAATGGTAGGTATTGGCGAAATTGGTGGGCAGGTCAGGCCGGGTGACTTGCGTAAGGACTTCGGTGATGAGGTAGGCCGCGCCGGGCGAGACGATTTCGCCGCCTTCGTCTTTGGTTTTTTTGGATAAAATTTCGGGTGAGCCAAAGCGTAACGGCCGTACTTGTCCCGCGTGGGCAAAGCTCGCGAAAAGTCGCGTCACTTCCTCAAGCGTTACGCCGCAACCGCCCAAAATCATTGATAGACCCAAGTCATCGGCTTGCTTGCGGACAGTCTGGAAACCCGCTTTTTTGAGTTGATCCACCAGTACGGGCGTACCCACTTCCTGCAAAATCTTGACCGCCGGCACATTGAGCGAATTGGCCAGCGCAAATTCCACCGTCACCGGACCGTTGAACCGCTGGTCGAAATTCTCGGGCTCATAGCCGCTGAAATTGGTGGATACGTCATTCAGCATGGTTTTGGGCGTAATCAGCCCTTTGTCAAAAGCGGTGGCGTAGAGCAGCGGCTTCAGGGTACTACCCGGCGAACGCACCGCCCGCACGCCGTCGACTTGCCCCCCATCGTAGGGATTATTGAAATCCGCCGAGCCGACGTAAGCCAGCACGTCGCCGCTCTCGTTGTCGACTACCAGCACCGCCGCGTTGTGGATGTTGCGGCCGCGCAGTCGATTGATGTAATTCTTAACCAAATCCTCGGTCTGCCGCTGCTTTTGCGGACGAATGGCCGTATGGATCGTCGGTTGATTTGGGAAGTCTGCTTTCAGTCGCAGGGCCAGGTGCGGAATCTCGCGCGGCGCGGCGCGGCGGCGCACGTCCAGCGGCTCACGCAGGGCGTCTTCGATCAGGGATTTTTCAAATAAATTTTCTGCTTCAAAACGTCGCAGCCACCCGTTGCGGGCGGCGAGCAGATTGGCGCCTCGGGTATCGGGCCGCAGGCTCGACGGGCGATTGGGCACGATGCTCAACGCCGTAATTTCGGCCAAGCTCAGCAGCTGCGGCGGCTTGCCGAAGTACAGCAGCGAGGCGGCTTTGATGCCCTCGATGTTGCCGCCGTAGGGCACTAGATTGAGGTACAGCTGCAGGACTTCGGTTTTGGAATAATGCAGTTCCAACTGCAACGCCCGTACTATTTCGATCATCTTGCTGCCGCAGGTACGCTCACGCGGATGCAGCAGCCGCACGACCTGCATCGTGATGGTGGACGCGCCCGAAGTGCGCCTCCCGCTGAGTAGATTGCGCACCGCCGCCCGGCCCAGCGCCAGTGGGTTGACGCCCAGATGCCAGTTGAAATAGCGGTCTTCTTTGTGAATTAGTGTTTTGCGGAGTAGCGGCGTAATCTCGGCAACTTCGGTTTGCAGCCGCCATTTGTCGTCCTGGCTCAGAAAAGCGTGCAGGATCGTGCAGTCGGCGGCCAGAATCTGAGTAGAGTAAGGTACTTGCGGGCGGAATGGAAAAAGCGCGTCGAGCAGTAGAGCTCCCGATAGTATTGCCACACCCGCTTGCAGCCAGAGCGGGAATTTCAGGGTTTTCAAGTACTTCTTGAATCTATCGTACAAGGCTGTCGTTAAAGAATATGTCGGGTAAATAACGAATTTAAAATCATTATCTTTACCTCCGAAAAACAAAACGACTGAATCCCATGACCACCGACCTGAATAATCCCTTGCCCAGCCTGGATGTCTGGGAAGACGACGTGCTGACGCGCTATCCCGAGCCCGCTACCAAAGCCAAGGAAGACTACCGCAACTACGACGAGCCGGGCCGCGACACCGTGCGCGAGTTCTATCGCCTCAACCATACCTACCAAACCTACGATTTTGTGCTCGAGAAAGAACGCGAGTACCTCAAATTCGACAAGAAGGAAATGCCCGTTTGGGAAGCGTTCGACTTCCTGAATACGCTCGTCGATGACTCTGATCCCGATACCAACCTCGACCAGTGGCAGCACTTGCTGCAAACATCCGAGGCCATCCGTGCCGACGGACATCCCGACTGGTTTGTGCTGGTGGGCCTGATGCACGACATGGGCAAGGTACTTTGTCTGTTCGGCGAGCCGCAATGGGCCGTGGTCGGCGACACTTTCCCGGTGGGTTGCGCGCATTCCGACAAGATCGTGTATCCCGAGTTTTTCGACGCCAATCCCGACGCGCACGATAAGCGCTATAATACCAAATACGGCGTTTACGAGCCGAATTGCGGCTTACAGAATATCCATATGTCGTGGGGTCACGACGAGTACGTGTACCAAATGACGAAGCACGGTATGCCCGAAGAGGGCCAATACATGCTGCGCTATCACTCGTTCTACGCGCAACACCGCGAGCACGCCTACGAGCATTTGCTCGATGACCACGACCGCGCGATGTTCGACTGGGTCAATAAATTCAATCCCTACGATTTATATTCAAAAGTACCAACGCCGCCTGATTGGAAGCAACTCCGTCCCTACTACGAAGATTTAGTAGCGAAGTACCTGCCGGGTTCTTTGAAATTCTAGATTTCCGGAATTTTCCTACTTTTGGCCGCTTTTCAAGAACCGAACATCCCGTTCGGTTCTTGAAAAGCGGTCTTCTTTTTTATAAATAAATCCCCGCTCCTGCCCTATGCTTGCCGTATTCATTATGGGCTATCTCGTTCTAAATCTTGGGATTGGCTTTTGGGCGTCGCGACGGGTACACACCACTCAAGATTTCGTGCTGGCGGGACGGCGGCTTCCGCTAGTGCTCGCGGCTTCGGCGACCTTCGCTACCTGGTTCGGCTCCGAGACGATTCTAGGCGCGCCCGCCGAATTTTTGAAAAACGGCGTGCTGGGCGTGATCGAAGATCCGTTTGGGGCAGCTTTGTGTTTGTTTTTGGTGGGTATTTTCTTTGCCCGACCTTTTTACAAAATGAACATCATCACGTTCTGCGATTACTACCGCCTACGCTACGGGCGGAGTGCGGAACTGCTTTCGGCGCTACTCATCATTCCGTCCTATTTTAGCTGGATCGCCGCTCAGCTCTTGGCGATGGGCATCGTGCTCAAAGTCGTACTGGGCTGGTCGCTTACCGAGTGCATTCTGCTGAGTTCGGTGGTCGTGATTCTGTACACAATCTGGGGCGGAATGTGGTCCATTTCGGTGACGGATTTCCTGCAAACGATCATGATTATTGGCGGACTGGTCTTTGTGGCCGGTATCTTGTACCAAAAAACCGGCGGGTTTGCCCAAATCACCGCTAAACTCCCGGCCGGATTCTTCCGCGCCTACCCCGATTTTACGTTCAAAGCTTCTGTGGAATACTTTGCCGCCTGGATCACAATCGGACTGGGGTCCATTCCGCAACAGGACGTCTTTCAGCGTGTCATGTCGGCCCGCTCGGCGACCACGGCGGTACGGGCGACGCTGATTTCATCGCTGATGTACCTCACCGTGGCGCTTATTCCGCTTTTCATCGCGCTTTGCGGGCATGTACTCTACCCTGAATTGGAAGGTAGAAGCGGGCAAATGATTATTCCGCAAATGGTACTGCTAAACACGGAGTTGCCGCTACAAATCATGTTTTTCGGCGCGTTGGTTTCGGCCATCCTCAGCACGACGAGCAGCGCCATCATGGCCCCGGCGGCGGTACTCGGCGAAAACGTCGTTAAGTTTTTCAAACCTGACCTTAGTGACCCAAACCTGCTGCTCATCATCCGCGTCAGCATCATCGCGATCACCGCGATCTGCATTTTCATAGCGATCACGCGCGAAAGCATTTTCGAGCTGGTCGCCGAATCGTCGGCATTCAGTCTGGTGTCGCTGTTCGTACCGCTGGCGGCGGGCTTCTACTGGAAGCGCGCCAACGCGGCGGGTTGTCTGCTCTCGATGGTCGCCGGGCTGGCCGTGTGGCTGCTGTGTCTTTGGGTGGAAACGGATTACCCGCCGCTGATTTATGGGTTGCTGGCTAGTATGGCCGGGATGGGAATTGGGGTGTTTTTTAGGGGAAACGGGGAAATGAGCCTAGAGACGCAGCATACCGCGTCTGATAACATATAACATGCGCCACAGCCTGCGCAAATTAGGTGTCTGGCGCGCGCGAGACGCAGCATGCTGCCTCTACCAAAATTACCAATTCGGTACCACCACGCTCCCCTGTTCGGTCATTTCAATTTTCAGGTGATTTTGGATTTCCTGTTGCAATTCTTCGACGTGCGAAATGACGCCGACGATGCGGTTTTCACGGCGGAGCGATTGCAGGGTTTCAAACACTTCGTGGAGCGAATCCTTGTCGAGCGAGCCGAAGCCTTCGTCGAGAAAGAAGAAGTTATGCAGCGCGTGGGATTGGTTGTGGATTTGGTCGGCCAGGGCCAGGGCCAGCGACAAGGCGACCTGAAATTTCTGCCCGCCCGAGAGCGTCTTGACGGCGCGGGTGCGACCTTCATTGAGCAGGTCGCGGACCTGGAAGTCGTATTCGGCCGGGCGCGGCTCGTAGAGTTCGAGCTGCAACTGGTGGCGCGTCATTTTATGGAAACGCGCGTTGGCCTGATTGCACAAATTTTGCAAGTGCATCGCCGATACGTAGCTCACAAAACCACTGGCCTTGAATAGCTTAGTGAGCGTATCGATATCACTAGCCCGGATGTCGAGTTTGTCTTTTTCCTTCCGCAAATCGCCTTGCTGCGCCATATCTTGTTCCTGCTTGCTAACCTGATTCGCCAGGCCGCCTTCTTCCTTGCGGAGTTCATTGAGGCGGCTGGTCTTAGCTTCCAGATCGGCGCGCAATTTTTGGTGAATTTCGGCGTCGTAGCGGAGGCCGGCGGTTTTTTCTTCCAGCGATTTCAATAACGCGCGGGCGGTATTCAGCGCCAGCTGGTACGTTTCAATCTGTTTTTGCTCGGCCGTGATGTCCAGTTCCGAGTGCAGCATGGCCAAAATCTCGCTTTCGTCGGCGAAGTCGGAGGCAGCGATGTCTTTGGCCAAGTTTTCCTGCAATTCCCGCAGGGCTACGGCTTGCTGCTGCGTATTGGTTTTTAAAGAGGTGATCTCGCCCGAAAGCACATTTTGACGATTGGTCAGCGATTGGATTTCCTTAGTCAGGCGCTCGTAGTCATCGGTGAGTTTCTGGTAGGCGGTATTTTGGGCGTGGATGCGGTACTTTATTTGCTCGGCCGTTTGGCTGGCAAATTCCGCCACGTCGAGCTGTGTGATTTGTTTTTGCCGGGTCTCTAATTCGGCTGTTTTAGCCGCCAGTTTTTGCACGATCGTGTCCAGGGCGGGCTTAATTTTGAGATCCAGCACATCCCGCGCCTCGCTGAGTTCACGATCCTTGTTCTTGTATTCTTCTTCCAGCTTCTGAATTTCTGTTTGCTGTTGCCGGGCTTTTTGAAAAGCTTCCTGCACCGTTTTTTCGTCATCTTTGGCAAAACCCGGCCACACAAAAGCCGTATCGTGCTGTGTCAAATCAGCCTTGTTTTCGTCCCATTTTTTGCGGATGGATTTCTTTTGCTTTTCGTAAAAATCAAACTCTCTTTCCAGCCCGCTAAGCTGAGTTTTGAGATGATCGTAAGCGACCTCCTTTTCGCGAAGTTTTTTCTGTTTGTGTTCGAAGGCTGTCAACTCATTTTGCAGCGCGTTCGTGCCACCCATCACCTGCGGATGATGCACCGAGCCGCAGAGCGGGCAGGGGGCGCCTGGCTGCAGATCGCTGGCGTACTGCCGGAGCTCGCGCTGGGTTTTGAGGTGCAAAATCTGTTTTTCCAGCTCGACATTTTGGCTCACGAGCGTCTGCTTTTCCCGGTCGAGCGTTCCGCGGAGTTGGGCGGGCGGTGCATCGGCGTCTTCGGGCCCGAATAGTTCGTCGAAAGGGGCGTTGAGCAGCAGATCGATCTTACTCATTTCAAGCTTTTCCTCGTCGTTGGCTATCACGTTGGCGTCTTTTTTCAAGACTTCTTTGGTAGCCAGCAAAGCGTTTTTGGTTGAAAACCACTCCGCTACCTTTGTTACCACTTCCAAATCTACACGCTCAGATTTCGCCTTGTCGAGTGATTCTTCCAGCTTATTCTTTTCTAACGTAAATGCGCCGATGACGTCTCTTTTCTGCACAAAGGCTATTCTGCCGCGCTTTTGATTTTCCTGCAACTCATTTTGTTCTTCCTTGGTCTGCGCCAGATTCAGCACCAGGGCCAGTTCTTCGGTTTCTTTTTTCAGGGTGTCGCGCCTGGCGTAGTCTGGCGCTAGTTCGTCCAGCTTTTTCTGCTCTCCGGAAATTTGTTGCTGCGCTTCGGCCGCCGACTTTTCCTTTTGCTGAAGACTGGTTTGGTCACGCGTAAAAGCCTTTTCCTGAATATCTTTTTGGTTCAGCACGATCTTGAACGTGTTGCGGCACGATTGGTAGCGGTCCAGACGCCTGGCGCGGGCGCCGAAATCTTGCTCCTGCGTGGACAGCCCTACCATGCTATGCTCGGCAGTGCGTTTGTCGGCAAATAATAAGCGTAGCGTTTCGAGTTGCTTGTCGTTGTCGGCCATCTCCTTCACCACGCCCTCGTTTTGCTTGATGAGAGTTTGGGCGTTTTTCAAATCGTGCCGCGACTGCGCCAGCGACTCGGGCGTGGTTTGGCCGAGTTGGGTCAGCTTGCCCGCCAGATTTTCAAGTTGGTTGTCGTTACGGTTTTTCAGAATTTTCACCTTATCGGCCAGATCATAGCGGCTAAGTTGGAAAATCTCGTTCATCATCCGGGTGCGCTGCGCCTGCGGTAGGTCCAGGAAGTCCTGAAACTTGCCCTGCGGAACGATGATCGTACGCTTGAAATTATCGTAACTCAGTCCGATAATCTTTTCTGCCGCATCGTCCACTTCAATCGGAGCCCAGTCGTCCAGCACATCGAGCCACTGGTACGCCCTGCGCTCGAAGGTATTGACCTTATCGAATTGCTTGCCGTTGCGCTTTCCCTTCACCGTGAAGCGGTACTTCTCGCCCTCCGCCCCGGCACGGCACACGTAGTCAATCAGCAGCGTGTCCGACCGGAGGTTCATCATGTTGTAATTGCGGTCGTCGCCCGACTTATTGAGACGGTCCGTCTCGCCGTAAAGCGCGTAGGTTATCGCTTCCAAAATGGACGATTTTCCGCTACCCACTTTGCCGAAAATCCCAAAAATGGCCGTCTCGGTCAGTTTCGAAAAGTCGATTTCCTGGGTTTCTTTGTAGGAATATAGTCCTTGGATGGTGAGGTGTATTGGGATCATATATTAGTTATTTTCTGAATCGTCCAGCGCCCGTACTTCCCGAAACAAATCCAACAGCGAATCGCCCGGCACTTGTCCTGCGCCTAGTTTGCTGTTTTTAAAATAATCAACAAAGAGTTCTTCGATGGAAAGTTTTTCGGGGTCGAGGCGGAGGCGTTCTTCGGCTTCGGCCTTAGCCTCTTTGGTCCTGATCTCGGGGATAATCGCCATCAGGGCCGGGTGGGCGTCCATGAGACGTTTCTTGTCGGCCGATTCGAGGTAGGTTTCGGTCACCATCGTAATTTGCACGAGGTCGTCGCGGTGTTCTTCCAGCCAGGTGAGGGCGTCGTCTACGTTCTCGAATTTACCCCGATGCAGTTTCTTACCTTCTTTTAGTTCAATGGGGCGGTAGCTGACTAGTTTTCCGGCTTCGGCTTCCAGTAGCACGACGTATTTGGTTTGGTTAGATTCCGAAAAGCTGTAGCCGAGCGGACTACTGGAATAGACCACCGGGCAGGGCACTTTGTCTACGACTTGGTAGCGGTGTAGGTGGCCGAGGGCGGTATAATGGATTTGGGCAGGGATATTCTCGGAGAAGACCGCCTGTGCCCCGCCGATGTTCAGGATGGGCCGCTCGTCGTCAGGCTCTTCGGGCATATCGCCGCCTTTTCGCATCATGTACAGATGCGTCACGAGCAGGTTGAAGCCCGCGTCATCGAGGTACTTGTCGGCAAGTTGCTGCCAGTGGCTTTGCAGGTGCAGGCGGAGTGCTTCCTCGGTGTCTTCCAGACCCAGGAAGGTTTTGAGCCGCTGCTCATTGGCGTAGGGCGTCAGCAGCACGCGGAGCGGGAAGTTAACTTTGGGCAGCTTTATTTCCACAAAACCCTTATCTACCTTCACTACCTCCACGCCCGCCTGGGTGCGGAAGGGCTTTACCTCAGCGTTGGGAAAGCCCACGAAGATAATACCGCAGGCGCGGGCCATCGCGTCGGGTACTTCGATGCGCTCGGGCGAGTCGTGGTTGCCCGCAATGGCAATGATCGCCCGCTTGCCGTTGGCCGATAGACAATGCAAGGTACTGTACAGCAGCTCCGTAGCTTCGGACGATGGGCCGAAATTATCGAACAGATCACCCGCGATGATCACGCAATCGACTTGCTCGCGGTCTGCGATCCGGCAGATTTCGTCCAGCACGAGTTTTTGCTCATCCAGGCGAGGGTAGTGATCGAGTTTTTTACCAATGTGCCAATCGGCGGTGTGGAGAATTTTCATGTGGGTTGTAGATGACGTTTGACATTGGACTTTGGACTCAACTTAGCAGCTTCTCAATTGCCACGTCGACCTTTTCAAACTCAAAACGAGCCAATTCTTCGGCCATTCGCTGGTTTATTTCGGGCAGGTTGAGATTGCCGATGCTGCCTTCGTGGATGTGATTGAGAACGCGGGAAGGCGGCGGTGTGTTAGCTCCGTCGGCAATTTCTTGGCCAACCTGCCGGTACGCGTCCCGAAACGGCACACCCTGCATTACCAGTTCGTTCACGCGCTCCACGCTAAACAGCAAATCATAGCGGCTTTCGACCAGCAGATTGGTTTTCACTTCCATATTTTCCAGCATAAAGGCGGCGATGTCCAGACAATCCAGCATTTCGTCGAAGGCGGGCATCAGGATTTCTTTCAGGAGTTGCATATCGCGGTGGTAGCCCGACGGTAGGTTGCTCAGTACCAGCGTCACTTCTATCGGCAGGGCTTTCAGGCGGTTGGTTTTGGCGCGCAGCAGTTCGGCCACATCAGGATTTTTCTTATGCGGCATGATGCTACTGCCGGTTGTGAGGGCGTCGGGCAGCACGATAAAGCCAAAATTTTGGCTGTTGTAAAGACATACGTCCATTGCCAGCCGTGACACTGTCGCGGCCAGCGAAGCCAGCGCCGTGAGGGCAGCCTGCTCGGTACGGCCCCGGCTCATTTGGGCGTAAACCACGTTGTAGTGCAAGCCCTCGAAGCCCAGCAATTCGGTCGTCATGCTGCGGTTGAGCGGGACCGATGAACCGTAACCTGCACCCGAGCCCAGCGGGTTACGGTTGGCGAGGCGGTAGGCAGCATGGAGTTGAATTACATCGTCGATCAACCCTTCGGCGTAGGCCCCAAACCACAAGCCGAACGACGACGGCATCGCGATTTGTAGATGCGTATAGCCGGGCAGCAAGTCGTCCTTATGCTGTTCGGCGCGGGACTGTAGTACGTCAAAAAGCTTTTCGGTGGCAACTACGACCTGCGTCAGACGGTCGCGGACGTAAAGTTTAAGGTCTACCAGTACCTGATCGTTGCGCGAGCGGCCGCTGTGAATTTTCTTGCCGGTGTCGCCCAAGCGGCGGGTTAGCAGCAGCTCGACCTGCGAGTGAACGTCTTCGACGCCTTCCTCGATGGTGAAAGTTCCGGCCTGGGTATCCTGATAGATTGATTTTAGTTCTTTCTCTAAATCAACCAATTCTTCTTTCGTCAGCAGGCCAATTGTCGCGAGCATTTGGGCATGGGCCAAGTTGCCCAACACGTCAAACTCGCCCAGGTGCAGGTCCAGTTCGCGGTCGCGGCCCACGGTGAAACGGTCTATTTTTTCGGAGGTAATCGTGTTTTCTTTTTGCCAGAGTTTCAAGAGCAGTAAGGTTTTCGGGGTAAAACCCAAAGTTCGTAAGGTTTTGGGGATAATCCGAAAATATGCAATTTCCTAAAAATGCTTACCTTTCCTGCCTAAAAACACTCCTCGCTTCCATGTCAAAAACACTCGTCATCCTCGCTTTTACCCTTACGGCGGGTTGCAGTTATGCCCAGCCCGACACCAAGACCTTTACCGCCGAAAAGGAATTCACCAGCAACTGCGAAGGCCCCGCCGTGGACGCCGACGGCAACATCTACGCCGTGAATTTTGCGCAAGACGGCACTATTGCCCAAATCAGCCGCCGAGGGAAAACGAGTTTTTTCATTACCCTTCCCAAAGGCAGCACCGGCAACGGCATCCGCTTTGGCGACGCCAATACGTTTTACATCGCCGATTTTACGGGCCACAACGTCTTGAAAGCCAAGCTCGACACCCGCGAAGTAACGGTGTTTGCGCACGAGCCGCGGATGAATCAGCCCAACGATCTGGCAATCACGCGCTCGGGCCATATTTTTTGCTCCGACCCCAACTGGAAAGATGGTACCGGGCAAGTGTGGCACGTCGCGCCCAACGGCACCGTGCGGCTCGTAGCGGGCGACATGGGTACTACCAACGGCATCGAGGTGAGCCCCGACGAGCGGACGCTCTACGTCGGC